>JAFAKL010000009.1 GCA_019235445.1 Verrucomicrobiota bacterium
CCGGTAGCGACCGTCGAGAACGATCCGGATTGAGCGGAGCGGACCTCGGTCTTCAGAGGTTGCCATGTGTTTCATGACTAAATGGGGTGTTTCCATCCGGCAGCTTTCCTTCCTGCAACGGCTGGCTCTAGCCTTGGCCGCTCCCCCGCGAGCGGCTAAGGCGGTGGCCCCCACAATTTGTCTGCATCACATTTAAGAAACTTTTGACACATCTCACCCTAACCCTTGACAGCTCCAGAGGTCAGACCAGCAATAATGTGCTTCTGGGCCATGAGGTAAAAAATGACCGCGGGAGCCAATGTCAGGCTCACGAAGGCCAGCACCTTGCCCCAATCGGTCCCGTACTGGCCTTGGTACTGCATGATGCCCAATGGCCACGGATAAAGTGCCTCATTATTGATCATCACTAAGGGGAGCAAATATTCGTTCCAGCTTCCGACCAGGGACAGCACCCCCACCGTGGCGAGGATCGGGCGGGACAATGGCATCGTGATCTGCCAAAACATCCGCGGGTAGCTGCAGCCGTCGACGAAGGCCGCCTCAAATAACTCATTGGGCAATTCGGCAAAAAAGCCCTGTAGCAACACGATCGCAAAGCCCAGATTGAAAGCTATCTGCGGCAGGATCACCCCCCAGTACGAATCCAAGAGTCCCATGTCGCGCACCCGAATAAAGACCGGCAGAACAGCTGTCGCAAATGGGAAGGTGAGTCCCAAAGCCAGGTAGTTAGCAAGCCACCTCTTGCCCGCAAAGCGAAGATGGGCCAGCACAAAGGCCGCCATCGAACTAACTAGCAACGTTAAGACCACGGTAACAAGTGCTATGAAAGCCGAGTTGCCCAACATCTGCCAGAAGCGACCACCCATAGCGATCGACACGTAGTTGTCGAACAGCCATTGGCGAGGCAGCCCGAAGGCGTTGGTGCGCAACTCGCCCGAGGTTTTAAATCCCCCGATGACCGTGGCCCAAAGCGGCAATAAACAGAGTCCGGAGGCCAGCAGCAGGACCAACCAGCGGTAGTACACAAACAGACCAGAACGATTCTTTTCCATAGCCTTATCGCCCCTCCTTTGGGCGCATGAAAATCCGTTTGTAGATGACCATCAACAACACGCAAATAACGAACAGACTCACCCCAATTGCGCTGCCAAAGCCCACTCGCATGCGTTTGATGCCGAAGTTGTAGAGGTAAGAGACTGCCGAATGGGTTGAATTGGATGGCCCTCCATCGGTTAACGCGACAATGATGGCAAAAGCCTGCAACGAACCTAGGATGCTGAAGAACAGCGCCAACACCGCCACCGGTCGCATCAGGGGCAGGATGATGTTCAATGTGGTCTGCCAACGGTTGGCCCCGTCGATCTTTGCCGCCTCCAGCACCTCGTCGCCTATTCCCTGTCGTCCAGCGACAAAAAGCGCCATGTGGAAGCCAAAATACTTCCAAACTATCACCACTAGCAGCGCGGCGGTGGCCCAACCCTGTGTGGCCAGCACCTGGGGAGCTTCCTGGCCAAACCAGCGATAAACCACAGCCACTAGTCCGTAATTGCCGTCGTACATGTAGCGCCAGATCAATCCCGCCACGATCTCGCCCAGGATGTACGGCAAAAAGAAGACGGCCCGGAAGACCACGCTGGAGCGGCTCTTGTCCGAAATCATCAACGCGAGCGCGAGCGCCACCGGCACCTGGATGCAAGCCGACACTAAGATGATTAGCAAGTTGTTAAATAAGGAGTGGAAAAAAATCGGGTCGTTCCAGACCCGCATGAAATTATCCAGGCCGACCCATTTGGAGGGCGCGCCGTAGCCGTTCCAGTTAAAAAAACTGTAGTATGCGGCTTCGACCACCGGCCAAGTGACAAAAAGGGTAAAGAGCAAAAGCGCCGGCGGTAAAAAGAGGAGGCAGGTTCTCATCTGGCTCGAGCCCGAAAAGTCCTGCAGGCGCCGCCACATGTTTGGTTTGATGCCCATCAGTTGCTCCAACTGGCGTGCCTCGGCGAGGCTGGGCAGGTCTTCCTGTACCTGCGAGGTGATGGTGGGTACTACGGGACTATTCCCGGCGGGAGTCAGTGGATCGAGGGGAGAAGCCATAGAGTGCCTATCGTATGTCAGCGCGAAGCTGAAGCCGTTTGGGGATGCGTTATGTTTCGGTGCTGCCGAATAAAATCGCGGTACCAGAAATAAGAATCCTTCGGGATGCGTTGCAGGCTATTAAAATCCACCTTGACGAGGCCAAACGTCGGACGGTAGCCGCAAGCCCACTCGAAATTGTCCAGCAGCGACCAAACGAAATAGCCGCGCACATCGACGCCCTTTGCTTGAGCTTCCTGCATCGCTTGGATGTAACGGTCCAGGAAGTCGATGCGCCGAGCGTCGTGAACTTTGCCGTCCACAGACACGATGTCGTCGAAGTAGGCGCCGTTTTCGGTAATGTAAATCGGTGGACAGGGATAAGTATCGCGGAGCCAAAGCAACACGTCGCGAAACTCTTGTGGGTTGATCTCCCAGTCGAAACTGGTCCGGGGCACCTCCGAGGGGGGCGCTACTGATCGAAAACCCAACAGGGCGTTGGAATCATCTTGGATATAAGCGCGGTTATAGTGGTTGATTCCCAGAAAGTCGACTGTTTGCTGGATCGTTTCCAGATCGCCTGAACGAACAAAAGGTTCCAATTCTGGAAGAATTCGAATTGGGTAAGCACCCGACAAAAGCGGCCCTAGAAAACAATTATTCCAAAGGTCGTTGTGCCGCTCCGCCATTGCGGCGGAGGCCTCCGCGCCATCCGCCGGCACGCCCCGATGCAAGTTAAGCGTAGTGCCTAAGCGCCACGCTGGGTTGGTAGAACGGAGCACCCGCAGGGCGGCGCCTTGGGCGAGATTTAGGTGGTGGGTCACCGCCCGAAACGCCTGCAGATCGGTCAAACCTGGTGCATGCATGCCCAGAGCGTGTCCAAGGCACGCATAGACGGAGGGTTCGTTTAGCATAATCCAATGTTTGACTCGATCGCCCAACCGCTCCGCCGTCTGCACCGCGTAGTCGCTAAACCAGCCGACCACGTCGCGGTTGGCAAAGCCTCCCGAAACTTGCAGAACTTGGGGCAGGTCCCAGTGAAAGAGCGTTGCAAACGGAGTTAGTCCGCCAGCCATCAGTTCATCGACCAAACGATCGTAAAAGTCGAAGCCAGGCGCGTTCGGCCGGGCTATGCCTCCGGGTAGCACTCGTGACCAGGAAATCGAGAATCGATACGCCTGGATGCCTAGATCGCGCATCAAGGCTATATCCTCTTTAAAGCGATGGTAGTGATCGCAGGCTACGTCACCCGTGTCGCCTCGCTCGACTTTCCCAGGCGTATGAGCAAAGACGTCCCAGATCGACGGAGCGCGCCCGCCTTCGGCGGCTGCACCCTCGATCTGATAACTGGCAGTGGCCGTTCCCCAAAAAAACGATTCGGTAGAGGGATCAGACATAGTTGCGGGCTGTTTCTGGTTCAAGAAATCCGCTAAGAACTACGGCTTATTCTGCTGCCAAGAGGCTTCGAGAGCCTTGGCAGCCTTTTCGGGCGTCGTGTTACCGGAAGCCAGGTCGGCGCTCGCATCATTGAGGACCCGGCCAGTGTCTGGCCCTAACAATTGGTCCATGGCGATCTGGATCCATTGCGACTTGTCGATTTCCTGCGCGATCTGCTTGAGGAACGGATCTTCGATCGCGTCGGCGGTGCCTTTGACCGGCGGGATAAATAGTCCTGGGGCGGCCAGCTTGGTCTGGGTATCCTTTCCTAACCAAACTTTCATGAAATCGATCGTTTCCTTGGGCGCTTCTTTGGTAACCAGCCATCCGTCCAAGCTCGCAAATAGGTCATTGGCTTTGCCTTTGCCTCCTTTGACTTCTGGGAAGAAGATCCAGCCCAGCTTTTCGTTAGGTAGACCTTTCTTGTCCGTCGAATCCGCCCGACCCTCAACCAAGTCCCAGGTACCCATTAGATGAAATGCGGTCTTGCCGTCATGAAAGGTTCCCGCTGCTTCCGCGTACGTATTGGCCAAATAGCCTTTTTGGAATGGCTGGAGGGCTGTGAAGGCCTGATAAAGCTGGAAGGCTTTGACTACGTCAGGACTGGCAAAGCCGCCGTTCTTGCCTTGGTACACCGCTTCCATACCGTCCTTGCCTAGGATCCGCATCATCAACAT
>JAFAKL010000041.1 GCA_019235445.1 Verrucomicrobiota bacterium
TCGCGTAGTTAAATCGCGCTTCGTTGAGGACTAGTCCCGTAGGGACGGTTGAGCAAGGTTTGCTCCAAATGTGTCATGCTCCTTGCCAAAAGCGGAGAACGAAAACGAGGACGAGGACGCGGACGAGGGGGAAGCTTTCGACTCCAATTCGTCGTCGTTTGCGATTTTGATCAGCGGTATGCAGTGCCCTGTTCCTCGTTCTCGGTGGCATCGCAAAGCAAAAACGAATTCACATCAGCCGTCCCTCCGGGACGGGTCCACTTTTCTCTTGTTTCCAGGCACTTCGTGCCAGGCTACTTTCGTTTGGTCCCTCCGGGACAGGATACGCTCTTTCGTTGTAGGATTTTCCTTAAGTTAAGTTGGCGCTTTATGCCGGAGGGATTAAAACGAGGGTAGCCGGGCACGAAGTGCCTGAAAAAAGAAAAAAGACGCGTTTAGTCCCGTAGGGACGGTTGATCAAGGTTTCCTCCAAATTGTCATGCTCCTTTCCTCGGAAAAATATCTATGGGACTAGTGTACTGTCGCCGAAATAACATGCCATTCGTTGCGATCAAAATGGGCCGCCAGCAAGGCGCGAGGAGGGCGCATATCTAAATCGATACGTAACCGACAAGCAACGCAGCCGCCGACCCATTTTCATCGCAACCCTTTGGGCCGCGGCCAGTTGACAGTTTTTCCGCGTTGCTCGCTCCTCACGTATCGATTAGATATGCTCGTCGCTCGCGCCTTGAAAAGCAGCCAACTGACCTGCGGCGAAGGGCATGCTATTTCGGCGACAGTACACTGATGAGCACATTAACCATCCCTCCGGGACGGGTCCGCTTTTCTCTTGTTTCCAGACACTTCGTTCCAAGCTGCTTTCATTCGGTCCCTCCGGGACAGGCTGCGCTCTTTCGTTGTAGGATTTTCCTTAAGCTAAGTTAGTGCTTAGGGGAATGGCTAAGACAAGAGGATTTGAGACGATTCTTTTGCCCCGAAGGGACCGGTAGGATTCAGCCCGGGGTTTTCAACCCCGGGATCCCCGGGCTGAATCCTACCGGTCCCTTTTGGGGTGAAGAATCATCCTAAGTGCGCCTTATCTTCGCCCCATTCGGGTCAGCCGTTTATTTATGACTCGGCTGATCCCAAGCCAAAAACGCGGACGCCAATCCCGACTACGCCATTAGCAACGCTCGCACGAGAGTCGCTTCCCCCGGGCGGCGTCACATCTTGCTTACGGGAGAGGGATCTCTTCAGATGACCTTCCAAGAGATCTCGACCGTGATGCGGCACAACTTTAAGCCCCGGATTTTTGTGAACCAGGTAGACGAACTCTGTGGTGCCTGCCAGTAAAATTTTCCCGAATCGAATATTTCAATGCGCATGAAATAGGGCACAGATACGAAATTCAGTTTCTAGGGGAGCTGCAGGGCAAACGCGAAAATCTGCGAAGTTCAAAAATTTCTAAAGTTCAGTAAATCGGTGCCGATGGCATAGCGACCGAATTTGGCGCCCTAAAGATGTCCTTGGACCAGCGCCGCTTCCGCTTTTGAATTGAAGGGGTTATCTTTGCAAACAGAAATAAAGGCGCACCTGCGGATCCAGTGCAAATACGCGGATCAAATCGGAGCGGCATTCCATCAAAATGCGATTCCGGCCATTAGCGAGTTGGCTTTTCAGAATGACTTCGGAAGGGAGCTTCACAACGTCCTGATCGAGCTCACAAGCGAGCCTTCATTTACCCAGCCCATTGCCTGGCGGATCGATGATTTTCGTGAAGGAGCAGTTCATCGGATTCAAAATCCGGACTTGCCGTTGGATTCGGCTTTTCTGAACCGGTTGACGGAGGCGGATTGCGATTACCGGCGATATTCCGCTGGTGTCTACCGAGTCCGGGAATTCGGTGCATATGATTAAGCGGTGCTACTGGGATGTTAAGCACTTCGACGAGGGTCTCCGATGGTTTGGAATCATTTGGCAGCGCTTAATCAGCCGGACTCAAATGTCTCGATCCGCAACATGCTCCAAGTCCAGTTTTCGTATCCTCAAACCCGCTTTATCGAACTGCTTCGCTGAAAGTTTTCCGCTTTTAATCAAGTTTCGTATCCTTGGCGAGATTTTTAGGCATCCTGCTGCCACCTGCACCGTCAACGTAAGTAAGTAATTCGCAGCTTCCTGATAGGTCATCAGCGCGGCGACGTGATTGCACCAGATAATTCTGCCGTTCCACGCGGCTAACATAGCAGGATTGTTGAGAACCAGTTTCCTCGAAATTGCCGTTGCTTGTGAACCCTTATGCACCTTACCTTCGTGTGCTTTTGTGACCTGGCGATTCACCGAAACTTTGCAGCGAAAGTTCTCAAATGAAATTTGCCTAAAAGTTGTGGTTGGATGGCTCCCTGCTAGCGAGCGCCGGTACAGAGGCAACAGCAAATTCCCGGCTGAGACGGCCTCTCGCCCTATTGCCTGGTCTTCATTTTCTTCTTTTTTGGCGTATCTTCACGCCGTGCCGATCACCATCGAGTTGCCGGACCTGGAGTCTCAGACCGAGTTTAATCTCTCGCGTTGGGCTGAGGTACTGGCTGATGCCACGCTCGCCAAACTCCCGCATCGCATTGAAACCGACCAGCACGGCCACATCCTTATGAGTCCGCCTCCTGCTCCGATCCATGGCCGGCGCCAAGCTCATATCTCCGGTCTGTTACGCCAGCTTCTCCCTGGCGGGACCGCATTCTCCGAGTGTCCTCTTTCCACTGCTGGCGGCGTTAAAGCCATCGACGTTGCCTGGCTCGCCCCTGAACGCTCTGAGGATATCAGCCGTCTCACCCTCTTCGAGCGTGCGCCAGAGATCTGTGTTGAGATTGCTTCCCCTTCCAATTCGCTCTCCGAAATCAACGAAAAACGCGCCTTGTACTTCGACGCCGGTGCCGCCGAGGTCTGGATTTGCAACCTCGACGGCTCCATTTCCTTTATTGTGGCTCCTCACAATCAATTACCTGCTTCTTACATTTGTCCGGCCTTTCCAGGCAGCATCCCGTGATTTCCCGCCAAGCCCTCCTGGGATATATGTGAACGACGGCCCTAACATCGCCAGGCTCGAGGCGGTGATCAGAAAGAGCGACCGTAAGAACCACTCTATCATGTTCACGAATCATGATTGGCGATTAAGCGACAGCGTGAGACGGTCGCCGGAATTCCCTTTTCCCGGCCAGCATTCCTTCTACGCTCAAGTGGAGGTCCAGTTCCTCCCACGCGAGACCGACTCCCAAGTTTTTAAATCCTCTCCTCTGTTTTGGAGTTGCCGCTTCTAACGTCGGATACCAAGAAAGGGGAGTGATAATCATACGGCCATCTGAAAGCCAAACTTCAACAGCTGACTCGGTGATCTTGACATCCACAATCTCGAAAACAGGAGGCGAATCGGTGGGGATCAATCGCGGATCGATCTTACCCTTGAAAGCGAGTTTTCCACGCGTTTTTGATAGCATGCTTTGGGCCTCGAGAATTACGAGTATACGTCGAAGATGCCCCAGGATTTCAAATCGCCATTTCTAGAAGTCCACCACAGTGAATGGATCGCTGCGAATGATCTGGCGTTTGCTATCTATGATAGGTTTCCAGTTTCAAAAGGCCACGCACTGGTAATAAGCAAGCGTCTGATTGCGACATGGTTCGACGCATTGGACGCCGAACAAGCAGGCATGATGTCGCTGGTTGGCGAGGTGCGACGATTGCTGGATGAGCGGCTTCATCCAAAGCCGGATGGCTACAATGTTGGATTCAATTCAGGGATTGCGGCTGGCCAGACCATTCCGCACCTGCATATACATGTGATCCCCCGCTATTACGGGGATGTAACTGACCCGGCGGGAGGTATTCGTCACGTGATTCCCGCCAAAGCCAACTACTTTCGTCGGTCGCCTGCTGTGACGAAACCCTCCAGAGTCGCGATCTCGACAGGACACCCGGGCAATCCACTTTGGGGCGAAATCTCTCTGCGTCTGGCGAGTGCGCGGAAAGTCGATATCCTGGCTTCGTTTGTTCAGTTGTCGGGACTTGACATCATCCAAGAGGCCATATTCGCAGCTCTCAGGGAGGGAGCCATAGTGCGGGTGCTCGTTGGTGACTACCTCTATATCTTCGACCCGGCAGCGCTTCGTCGTTTTCACGGGTGGATGGAGGTCGCGCGAGAGGAATTTGGACCATCGCGGTTCGAGGCGCGGTTAGTCGAGATGCTAAGCTTGCCGTCTCAACCGGAGTCGTTCCACCCGAAGGCTTGGCGAATTGTGGATGAGTCAGGTGGCATGCTCGTGATAGGAAGCAGCAATCTTTCGAGACCCGCACTCAAAACTGGTGTTGAATGGAATGTGGTCTTCTGCGCTGCCGAGGAGTCCCTTGAGCGAAGTCTGTTATCAGCGTTCATGAACCTGTGGGGACTTGCGACCACCTTATCTTCAGAGGTGTGTGATCGGTACGCAACCGAGGCGACGAAAGCGCGTGAAGTTAGAGTCGAACCGGAAGCACAGGACGTCAGCGAGCCGATACCGGACCCTCGCCCGTGGCAGGAAAAAGCGCTAGAGCGCTTGGGACAGATCCGATTGGAGGGTTATGGCCGCGCTCTTGTGGCAGTTGCTACGGGACTAGGCAAGACATGGCTGGCGGCGTTCGATGTTCGCGCTGCCGGTAAAACACTGAAACGGCGCCCTCGCGTTTTGATTGTTGCACACCGCGCGGAGATCCTGGTGCAAGCTGAGCGCACGCTGCGTCGAGCGCTCGACGATCAATGGCCCGAGACAACGGTTTCATGGTACCTCGGCTCCGGCAACGACCTCCGTGGCGATTTGATAGTTGCATCGGTCCAGAAACTCTCCCGGGCCGAAGGCTTGAAAGAACTAAGCAACCACCACTTTGACTATGCCCTTGTCGATGAGGTACACCACGCCGAAGCGCCGAGTTATCGAAAGGTGCTCGCCAGGCTGAACGCCACTTTCGTGCTGGGGCTGACCGCCACTCCCGAGCGGAGTGACGGCATCGACGTTGTTGCACTGTTCGATGACATACTCGCATGGCAGGCAACCATTGGCGACGGGATCAACGAGGGTTCCCTCGTGCCATTCCATTATGTTGGACTCAAGGATGAGGTGGACTTTCAGCGGATCCCTTGGCGGAACGGCCGCTTCGATGCCGACATCCTTGAAAAGCAGGTCGAGAATAGTGCCCGGATGGCGAAACTCTGGACAGCCTGGAGAATTTATTTCGGAACTCGGACAATGATCTTCTGTTGCTCGCAGCGGCACGCGCTATTTACGCGAAATTGGCTGCGGGATCGCGGTCTGAAAACTGCTGCAGTATTTGCTGGCACCGGAAGTGATCCACGCGGCGAGTCCCTTCGCGCGCTGGTAAACGGCGAGCTCGAGGCTATATGCGCTGTCGACTTGTTCAACGAAGGCTTGGATTTGCCGGACGTCGACCGAGTCGTCATGCTGCGTCCAACGGAATCCAAAGTTATCTTTCTGCAACAACTTGGGCGTGGTCTGCGTGCGGCTGCGAGCAAATCCAGGCTGATCGTCATCGATTTTATCGGTAACCATCGCCTATTTGCTCGCCGGGTCATCCACCTCCTCTCGTTGCGGGGCGATGAGTGCACTTGGACAGGCCTGCAGCGTTGGCTGGAGGGCGGGACCGCAGACCTGCCGCCGGGCTGCCTTCTGGATATTAATTTGGAAGCAAAAGATCTCCTGCGCCAATTCCTGCCGCCCGATCGAGCAGCGGCGGCGGAGGCCTACCGCGCAATGAGAGATGAACTAGGCCGCCGCCCGACGATGCCGGAGCTGTTCAACCGCGGATTTCTTCCGGCGACGATTCGGGCCCGGCACAATGACTGGTTTACGTTCGTCCGCGCGGAAGGCGACCTGACGAACGAGGAGACGGCGGCACTACAGGAAGTCGATCCGTGGTTTCGAATGCTTGAATTAACGATACTTAACAAGTGTTACGAGATGATTGTTCTGCGGGTGCTGCTGGACATGGACACCTTCTGGAATGGTATGGAGGTCCGCCCGCTGGCGGATGCCTGCCGAGCCTACCTTCTCGGGCACCCGCAGCTGCAGGCTGATCTTCAACCGACGAATGAAATACCGGACCACCGGAGTGCGTCGTTGGAACAGTGGGCCATCTGGTGGCTTCACTGGCCATTGAACCGGTGGCTCGACGAGCAACAGGGCCGGAAGTGGTTCCGGCGGGAGGGCGAACGTTTTGTTTTCGCGATTCCCTGCGCACACGAGACGAGGGCAGCTTTTGAAAGGATGACCGGAGAAGTCGTGGACTACCGGCTTTCCAAGTACGCCCAATCGAGAGTTCGCCAGACTGGCGCCGAAGGTCTCGAATTTGTGGCAAAAGTAAGTCACTCCGGAGGGCGTCCGATACTTTTCCTACCCGACCAGGATAAATGTCTCGGACGCCCTGTGGGGCCAGTTGACGTCACGTTGCCTGATGGCTCCAGTTGGGTGTTTCGCTTTGTAAAAGTGGCATGCAATGTCGCCCATCCAAAGGGAACAACCGAAAACCGCCTTGACGAGCTGCTACGAAGCTGGTTCGGACCTGGCGCGGGCCTTCCGGGCACGGGATTCACCGCACGGTTTCAGAATTCCACCGAGGGCTGGCGCGTCAACCCGGTGCAGCACATAACGCCTGCGAAACCGACCGTTTTGTCTGACGCAACGAGTCAAAAAGAACCGTCGCAAAGGCTGTCACTGGTTGAATCTCCGCCTGCAGACGAACGCTTCGTTCAGTATGTCCCAGTTTACGACCTGCAAGCCGCAGCAGGTCTTTGGGGTCCGGATCATGCACCATCCGAAGCTGGATGGATGCATATCGAAGGTCAACGTTTGAAGCCGGGAATGTTCGTCGCTCGGGTCCTGGGGCATTCGATGGAACCTGAGATTCCATCAGGAGCCTATTGTCTGTTTCGGAAATGCCCGGCAGGTTCGCGCCAAGGTCGCATAGTGCTGGTGCAGTTCCATTCGATGAGCGACCCCGAAGGAGGGGGAAGGTACACCGTGAAAAAATATCATTCAGACAGGATCGTGACGGAGGAGGGCTGGTCACACGAACAGATCGAGCTTCGCCCATTGAACCGCGATCCAGCCTATCAGCCGATTTCCGTGACTGAAGTCGAAGCGCCCGAGCTGAGAATTGTCGGTGAATTCGTTGCCGTAGTTCGGTGAACGGCGGTGTCACTTCAAGCGAGTAGCCCATGTTTGACAATTAGCTTCGTAAGCCATTAAGAATCAGGCATTCGATTTTCAGTTTGTCACTAGGCGGGCATTTTTGTTGAAGGTTGAGCCTGAAGCGGTTCACGGTCGCTGACGGCGCCGAAGGCGCTGTGCCCAATATCCTGGAGCGCATCTCCGGAACCATGCCGCCACCCAAGTTATACTAACAAATACAAGCTACCGCAAATGGACATGTTGGTGGCGCTAATCATCGCCGCGAT
>JAFAKL010000398.1 GCA_019235445.1 Verrucomicrobiota bacterium
ATGCTTTGGAGATCAGGAAGTCGACCAGCCACACCTGAGTGTAAGAGGATTTGGGATCAATACCGCCGTCTTTCGCTGCCCCAAAAATCTCAATTCCGTATTCGGGGCGATCCGGCGTTGCACCGATTTCAACACGGTAGGTTTGGACGCCGACATCGTCCATTGCCACACCTGGTACTCCCATTTCGGTGGGATTCTGGCCAAGCTCAATTACCATGTTCCGATGGTTCTGACGGTTCATTCGCTGGAACCCCTCCGGCCATGGAAACGTGAACAGCTAGGGTACGGCTACGATTGTTCGACCTGGCTGGAAAAGACGGCGACCGAGATGGCCGATGTGGTGGTCGCTGTCTCGGAGGGGACGCGGAAGGATATCCTCCGACTCTTCAATATCGACCCCGCACGAGTCCGCATTATCTATAACGGGATTGATCCTGAAGAATATTACCCCCGTAAATCCGGCGATCTGCTGCCGAAGTACGGCATCGATCCCAGCAAACCTTTCGTTTTGTTTGTCGGCCGGATCGCCCGGCAAAAAGGTATCATTCATCTCGTCAATGCGATCAAATATATGGACGCCGGATTTCAAGTCGTTCTTTGCGCCGGCGCGCCTGACACCCCTGAGATTGCCGAGGAAATGAAACGGGCGGTGGCAGAGGCAGTAAAGAAGAGAGATGGGGTCAGCTGGATTGATGAAATGGTGACGAAAGAAGTTGTTTACCAGCTTTACTCTCACGCTGCAGTCTTCGTTTGCCCTTCTATTTACGAACCCTTTGGAATCATCAACCTTGAGGCGATGGCGTGTGAAACCGCAGTGGTGGCCGCAGCCGTCGGAGGCATTAAAGAGGTCGTGGTGGATGGAGAAACCGGGTTTCTCGTGCCCTTGGAGCAGATGCAGACGACGCCCTTCGAACCGGTAGATCCGGACAAATTCGCCCGCGATCTGGCTGAGAAGATAAATCTATTGATGGCCGATCCGGCCTTACGCAAAAGCTTTGGAGAGGCTGGACGCAAGCGAGCTGTCGAAAAGTTCAGCTGGTCGGCAATCGCCGCTGAAACAAAAAAAATGTACGAATCGCTCCTCTAACCCCGGCGGTTGATACACAAGGAAGCGTCCCGCGGCTTTCTTTAAGCCGGGCAAAGCGGGACGGTTCGCCTCCGGGTTCAGCGCCGGCCCCACTCGGAACGTTGAACCTTGAGCGTCGAGCGTCGAACGTTCATGCCTCATGTTTGTCGATCGGATCAGAATTCATGCAAAAGCTGGGGATGGCGGTAACGGCTGCGTCAGTTTTCGACGGGAGAAATTTGTCCCGAGAGGCGGCCCGGACGGCGGTGATGGAGGCAAGGGGGGCGACATCATCTTCCGGACCAATGTGCATACTGACAACCTGGTAGCATTCTATTATCAACCGCTCTTGAAGGCGTCGCGCGGCGAACATGGAATGGGCAAGAACATGTACGGTAAAGCGGGCAAAGACTCTATCCACAAAGTGCCCGCAGGCACGCTGATCTACCGGATACCGTCCCACATTCTGGAGCTGCCAACGGCAGAGGAGACGCTGGATGTGCCCCCGCCCAAGCTGGTGATTTCGCCGATGGATTGTGAATTGGTCGCTGATCTGAATCAGGAAAATCAGGAGCTGATTTTGTGCAGAGGCGGATCCGGCGGTAAAGGGAACACCCATTTTAAAAGCTCGACTAATCGCGCCCCGCGGCAATTCACCGAAGGTGAATCGGGCGAAGAGGGCTATTTTCTTTTGGAGCTGCGAAAGATAGCTGATGTGGGGTTAGTCGGTTACCCGAATGCCGGCAAATCAACACTGCTGGGAAAAGTTTCTGCCGCCCATCCAAAGATCGCGCCTTATCCATTCACCACCCTGAATCCAGTGGTGGGGGTCGTGGAATTTGAAGGGTACAGGCGCGCCACCGTGGCAGATATTCCTGGCCTCATAGAAGGAGCGCACCAGAATGTGGGATTAGGTCACGATTTCCTGCGGCATATCGTTCGTTGTAAATTGTTAGTGTTTATCCTCGATGCCGCTGGCAGCGAAGGACGTAATCCAATGGAAGACCTTCATTCACTGCGTCGCGAACTTGACCTGTACGATCCGACGCTAAGTCAGCGGTCATGGATTATCGCGGCCAATAAAATGGATCTGCCCAATGCCGAGGAAAATTTGGCCATCCTCCGGAATAGGTTTCCCGAGAAGATGATAGTGCCGATGGTTGCCGCAGACGGCCGCGGTGTGGACGATTTCAAACGCGCGCTGCATACGCTCCTGAGCTTATGAACTGGTGGTGGCGACCTCTTTGGAAAGGGCCGGGAGTGGACGCAGAAAGCCGAGGGGGCTTATCTGATCGATTTTGAAGGACTGATGCAATCCTCGGTCGCGACGTCCGAATCCAGAGCGAAGCCGCTCATTGCCAGCTTTTGCACCTATTTTCTCAAGGCGGAGATGCTTCATATCTATCGCCAGATTATTGCGCTGCAGAGGGTTGAGACCTTTGTTATCACGAAAATTCGGGAGAATGCAGCGCTGTATCCATTCCGCGATCTGGAGCTGCTCAAAAGCTCGAAGCCCAATCCCGTTTGTCGTGGGCGCCTGAAGTATTTGGCCCGAGCGCCCGCACTGGTTTACCGGGGCGAATTTGACGGCATCCGTCGCGTGCTCCTGCGACGGAACCCGGATCTCATGCACGTCTACTTCGGAAATACCGGCGTTCATCTGCTGCCGCTCATTGAGAGATGGGATCGTCCCTGCGTCGTTTCGTTCCATGGAATGGACGTTCAACGCCGGGAAAGCGAGCGAGGTTACGAAGCCAGTCTCCGGAAGCTGCTGCGATTAGTGCCGCTCGTCCTGGTCCGAAGCCGATCGATTGCGCAGCGTTTGATAGAACTTGGTTGCGATCCGCAAAAGGTTCGATTGAACCGTACGGGAATACCGCTGGGAGAGTTTCCGTATCTGGCCAGAACCCCTCCCACAGAAGGCGCGTGGACGATTATTCAGGCTTGCCGATTGGTTCCCAAGAAAGGATTGCCGACGGCGTTGCGGGCGTTTGCACGATTCGCAAGAGAATTCCCAAGATCCAAATTCCTGATCGCAGGCGGCGGTCCACTGCGCCAGGAGCTGGAACAACTGGTGCGCCGGCTAGACCTGCAAAAAGCCGTCGTCTTTCTTGGATTCCTTGGTCAATCCCAATTGCGCGAGATGTACGAAAAAGCGCACATTTTCATGCATCCCAGTGAATTGCCGCCCGACTCTAATGAGGAGGGAGTTCCAAATTCAATGCTCGAAGCGATGGCCAGCGGGTTGCCCGTGGTCGCAACTCGCCATGGCGGAATTCCCGAAGCGGTGACTGACGGCGTGAACGGGTTGCTGGTCCCGGAACGAGACGATGAAGGATTAGCCAAGTCTCTACTGAAGCTCGTCCAAGATCCTGCTCTTTGGAAGGCCTTGGGTGCGTCCGCTTCGCGTACGGTAACGATGGAATTCGCGCAACCGCGCCAAATCGAATCCCTCGAATCTGCTTACTTTGAAGCTATTGAAGAGTGGCAAAAGAAAGCGTCAGTTTAAGCTTAACTTGCAAGCAGGGACGAAAGCACTGTAAGCAAAGCGCTCGATTTACTTCGACGCTCTTGTTTAATTGATGACGCGCTACGCTCCATTCCGCCCCTTCCAACGAAAGACCGCGCGAGCCAGAATCCGGCTTTTGAGCGCCGTTTCAACCTATGCAGAAATCACCTGAATCTGTGCCTTTATGCAATCCGGCGGCATCTTCACTGCGAATTCAAATGCCTCGATGCTATCGCGAAAATCAAAGGTGCGACTGATCAAAGGTTTGAGATCGATTTTGCCCGATCCCATGAGAGCGAGCGCACGCGGATATACGTGAGCGTACCTGAATACTGTCTCGATGGAAGCCTCCTTGGCGCTCAGCGCCACGATATCCAGTGAGACAGGACGTATCGGCAGCCCAACAAGCACAATCCGTCCTCCTGGGCACAGCGCCTCGGGCGCGGCTTGGATAGCAGCGGGAGCCCCGCTTGCCTCGAAAACGAGATCTGCGCCCCACCCGTCAGTTAGTTCATCAATAACCCCGCGCAAATTCTCCTTTGCCACATTTACCGGCCGAATTGGCCCCAAAGTGGCTGCCAGATCAAGCTTCGGTTGCTGGACATCGGTAATTACGACTTGGCTGCATCCTCCGGCAATCGCGGCTAACGAGGTGACGATGCCAATCGGTCCTGCCCCCATGACGACCGCGAGATCCCCTGGCTTGATCTTCGCTTTCACTGCTGCATGCATGCCCACCGCCAGTGGCTCAACCATGGCGCCTTCGGCGAAGCTGACGTTGTCCGGCAGCTTGAATGTATAGGCGGCAGGATGAATGACGTAGGGTGTCAGACATCCGTGGATCGGCGGCGTCGCCCAGAAGCGCACCGCAGGATCCAAGTTGTAAATTCCTAAACGGCTCGCGCGGCTATTCGGGTCAGGAATGCCGGGTTCCATGCAGACACGGTCACCAGGTTTATGATGCTTAACCGCATGACCGACTTCCACCACGGTGCCGGATGCTTCATGACCGAGGACCATTGGTTCTTTTACCACGAACGGGCCAATTGCACCGTATTCGTAGTAGTGGACGTCACTTCCGCAGATTCCCACCGTTTGTATTTTGATCTTAACGTCGTGGGGACCCACTTCGGTCGGTAAATTGATTTCGCGAATGGACAGTTCACCTTTGCGTTCCAGCACTAAAGCTTCCATGAATAGACAAAATATTGAGGTTTAGCGTTTGTTTAAATCTGCGCCTTTCCGAACCAGACAAGAGGGGGATAAAAAAATGGTGAAAGTTCTATGCCGTTCGGCTTAGACCATCTCAACCTTTCCCGAACATCTTTCCGGTTGCAATGTCAAATAGAGGCCGCTGCCCACAAACTCCTTACCGCGTCCGCTAGCTGGGTTGGTCTGGCCGATCCAAAAAACAACTTGCAGAAGACGCCTGTGCGCTGAAAGCGCAGAAACAAGGAAAACCCAGCCGGCGCCACCCCGGTCATTATAAGAGCCCCAAAACAAGGGAAAAGCCCCAAAACAAGGGACAGCCCCAAAACAAGGGACAGGTCAAATATTTGCCGGGGCGCCGGAGGCGAACGTACAACAAGGAGGACAGATTGGATGTTACGGGGAGGGAAATTTTGGGGACAGGTCAAATGGCGCGGTGCGTACTCCGAGTGCAGACTGCGGCTTGAGCCAAGGAGCTAACTACCCCGAAACCGGGATGACAAGCGGGACTTCCAGCGGAACGACCTTTCTTCACCTGGGCCCGAGGGGCACAGGCGGCTACTTTGATCGAGCTGAGTTCCCCAAACAGCGGGCCGAAGTAGCTCGTTCCGCTGAGCCTCCCGTCGCCAACACTTTTCGGCACTGCCTTATAGCGGTCTGTTACGAGAGCCAGTGGCTGTCGACGAGGAGGGAGTTCAATGGTAGAGGAGAAGGGCCATTTTCTCCAGGTGGCAACGCGTAGCACCCGAAAAGCCTGGCGGATTAACCGCATCCAGCCGCCAGCAACTGCAGGAAGGAACCCGCAGTTGCGCTTCGCCGTCAGGGCGGGGACTCGGGCGTCGATCAGGCCGAGGCACCCCGGAGTAACGTTGGCCGGCCCCGTCGTTACGCCTCATTGCTGCTGCGCACTGGCTACGTCCGCTCTGGCTCTGGCTCAGGCTCAGGCCCAGAACTTCTGCCAACGTTTTCCACACGGGCGCGGACCCGCATGGGTAGGATTCGCCAAAGTCTGGACGGATCTTCCCAATCACGTGCAACCATTCGTCGAGCGTTGGTTACGCGAACGAGGAACGCGCTGCCGCAACGAGCGCGCGCGCAAAAAGCTCGCCAACTGCGTCCGGAGCCCAGTCGAGCGGATGTTGGGCTTGGTCTTGCCGGATTACGTGGGGAGCGGGCGCGGCAAGCGACCCCACTCCTTCCTCGGGCAAGCTCCAGGCTATTTCGACTTTTTACAGGAGGAACGCGGGCTCAGTCCGCGCACTCTGGAGTATTACGATTATTGCCTGCGAAGTTTGCAGACCTATCTGCAGGATATTGAGGTTAGCGTGCTGGAGGAACTCTCGCCCATGATCCTGATTGCCTTCGTGACGGCTCGAGGCCAGGAATGGGGTAAAAGCGCCATCACCGTATTGTGTGCTGCTTTACGGGTGTTTTTGCGCTATCTGCATCGAGAAGGTCTGATTCGCCGGGCCTCAGTTCCAGTGTCGAATGTCCCAAGCAAAGGGCAGGCATCACCGTAGCTCGCAGCGGTTCTCACACACCCGACACACTTGCGTGCAGCGTCTGGTCGATGCCCATTTTTCTCTGAAGACCATCGGCGATTATGTGGGCCACCGCTCACCTGACTCAACCATGATCTACAGCAAAGGTGTTTACCGCCGCTTGGACCAATGTGCTGATGCGGGTTGGGAAACTCCGGACCCCAGCGGTCAAAGAATAAGCAAGTCGAGCAGAGATAATTACTTGGATATCCAGGGATCGCGCCCAATGGTTGACCCAAATTCGTGCAGACCGGGAGCGTACCCGGTGTGGTACTGTACCGCTCAGCCCCCGGAACGGCTGAACCGGGGGGTTTGTGCAGGAGATTAGATTAGTCGCCGAGCGGAGCGCCTATTTCCCGCAAGAGGAAAGTACACCTGTTAAGCAATGAGCTTTTTGGTCAGGCTGATATCGGCCTTCAGCACTCGCGAAACAGGACACCCTGCCTTTGCTTTGTCGGCGATTTCATCGAATTTCGCAGCGTCTATTCCGGGAACCTTGCCTGTCAAATCAAGGTGAATCGTGGTGATAGTCCAGTTTCCGTCAACTTGATCCAACGTGAGCGTTGCTTGTGTGGATAGTTCGTCGGGCTTGAATCCTTCGGCACCCAGGAAGGCCGAACATGCCATCGTAAAACAGCCCGCATGGGCTGCGGCGATTAGCTCCTCTGGGTTCGTGCCCACCCCGTTTTCGAAACGGGTTGAAAAAGAATATTGGGTCTGCTTTAACACGCCACTTTGTGTGGAAACCGTGCCTTTGCCTTGCTTGAGATCGCCGTTCCAGACGGCGCTTGCGGTACGTTTCATAGGTTTTCGGGGATTTTGATCCGGTGTAAGGGTTTGAGAAGCATCCCGGGATGCCTCGGTTTCAAAATGCCGCTCGAGCGCTGACAATCAAGTCAATTGAGTTGACGAGGAACTCTCCCGCTGAAGGTGGTTCGTAAACCTTCGCGCTGGCGCAAAACGCTGTAACGCCGCAAAAGCAGAGCGAATTCAGAGAGGCTGGCGCTAGATCCCGGAGAAAATAGGGGCTCGACTGACCTATCGAGACTCAAAATCGCCAGTCACGGACCAGAGGACCTAGAGTGCAGAAGATTAACTTTTCGAGAAAGCGAAACTCGGGATGGGGAATTTCGCGTTGATCAGTTTCAAAACCTCCGTACAAACTTCGTCCATTGAGATATCAAAGACCTCACTGATGGCACGCAACTCGGCGAGTTGGTCAGGCGTCGCGGCAAGCAGGACTTCGTTTAATTGCTGAGGAGAATATTTCATCGACCGTTTGAGCTAACGAGGTAAATCGGTACTCGTGAGCGGAACTTGAGATAGATTTCGATCTCGTGCCCTGTCCCTGAATAACAGGTACCTGATATTTCGGCGACAGTACACTAGGCCAAGACATCGGACAGTGCGGCCCGTAACTCAGGGAAACGGAACGAGAAGCCGGTTTGTACGGCTTTCTCCGGGATGAGTCGCAGACTGTCCAGCAAAAGCGACGCTTCGTTCGCCGGAAGCAGCCGGAGGGCAAACTCGGGCGCCGCAAACAAAGTTGGGCGTTTGAGAATTTCGCCCATGACTTTAGTGAACTCTTCGTTGCGTATTGGATTTGGTGATGCGCCGTTTACCGGACCGTGCACGGATTCAGTCTCAAGAGCGTGAAGAAAAAGAGCAGCGATGTCCGCGAGATGGATCCAGGACATCCATTGCTTACCGGATCCGAGTTTCCCTCCCAGCCCGGATTTGAAAATGTTTTTTATCAGTGGGATGGCTCCGCCGTTCTTTCCGAAAACCAAGGAGATCCGGACCGGAATGTAGCGGGTACCTGCCGCTTCGGCTTTTTGGCCTTCCGCCTCCCAAACGTTTGCCACTTCAGCGAGGAAGCCGACAGAAGTTGTCGCACTTGATTCGGTGATGGTCTCTTCACCACGGTTCCCGTAAATGGCCGCCCCAGATGCGCTGACTAGGACAGACGGTCTGCTCGGGGCCTTCCCGATCGCATCAACGATCCATCGGGTACCATCGATGCGGCTGCGTAAAATCCTTTCCCGTTTCTGTTTGGTCCAGAGTCCGAGAACGGATTCGCCGGCGAGATGAATGATCGCTTCGATCCCGCTCAGGTCAATGTCAGGACCGAACGTGCGGACCGGTTCACAGCCCGTCACTGGTTCTCCCTTCCGTCTTGAAAATGGGATAACCCGATGACCGTGAGCGAGAGCGTCTCGAACGATCTGCTGGGCGAGAAAACCGGACGCTCCGGTGATTCCAATATGCATTTCTTCTCTAATAACCCCGCGAAGGGGTGGCTACAACCTTCGTGGCAGAGTTATCGAGGGGTCGCCGCGGAAGGCCAGCAATTCCCGGTACCGCGGATGCCAAATAGTAGTCGCACTAATCGGGGAACGATCTGTGAAGCCAGTTCAATGGGAAACGATTTCCCGGGCAATCGGTCGGTCGAGGATTGATCTCTTTGTGTCCTCGCACAATTGAATAATGGTCATCCACTTTGCCGACACGCCTCCGTAGGTAGCGTATCAGTTCGTCGAGGGCTTCATATTCCGCCTTCGTCGGCAAGTCTCGGTTAAAATCGCCGACCAGACAGATGCCGATCGAGATGTAATTGAGATAGTCGCTGTGCACATGTCCACCGTTGAGTTGCCGGACCCACCGGTTACCGATTTCGATCTGACCATTTCCAGAGGATGTGCCGTTGCCGATTACGAAATGATAAGCCAGCCCGTTTGGCATCCGTCGCACATACCTATGATAGTAGTCGAAGATACGAGCGTTTCCCTGGCGAGTTCCGCTGTTATGAACGATGATGTATTTCCATCGATTGCGGGCGACCCTGGCGTCGTCTATTGCCTTGCGGATTCCCGGAGTGAGGTATTGCCAGCGGACGTCGCCGCCGCCGGGAGCCGGTACGAGGTCCTTTTGTGCTTCGGCGCCGGACTTTTGCACGACGATGGAATCATCATCTCGTCTACCAAAGAAGAACCAATGCTTCTTCTTCCTGGCGGTTGGAGAGGGCGATTCTCTTTGGGTGGGGGGCGTTGCTGCGGCCTGGCTCGCGACCGACTTTGGCTGAGGAGAGGGGGTTGGGCTAGGAACTTCTTCGGCCTGGGTTGGGGAGGGCCGTACGGTGGGGCTTGGCGGAGCGGATTTCGGGGAGGCTGTTTCCGGGGAAGCGTAGTGGAAGGGTCTTAGGGGAGAAGGAGCCGGGCTTGGAGTTGGTTTCGGCGAGGGAGTGGGACTTTGGACGATCTCCATTTTCTGGCGGCTTTTTAAGAAGAGTTCCCGCAACCGTTTTTCCTCGTCAGTCTGTTGCGTCGCGCCGTGATTTGGACCGAGTGCCAAAAAGAAGAGCACCGTCAGGAAAAGTAGCTTCAGGCTGCGCCGATGAGAACTGATGGTACGGAAATTATAAAATTCCAATCGGTATTCCTTCAGTATATCCGGACGCCAGAATAATCACCCGGCCGGGCGATCGGTAGCAGCTTTCGCCATCTCCAGCGATTTCCAAATTCGCTGGCAGGTGTCGTTTGTATCGTTTAACATCAACGCGTTACTCTCTATCTAATCAAATTCATGCGCGGGAACGCAACGCGGTCGTAAGTTTTTTTCAGCTTAATGAAAAAGATCCTGATCTTTACCGCCGGGTTCGGTGAGGGACACAACACGGCGGCGCGCAATATTCGTGACGCTTTGGAACATATTGCCCCTGAAGAGGCGAAGGTCGAGGTGCTCGATCTTTTCGATACATGTTACGGCAAGCTCAACGACTTGGTCCGGAAAGCCTACATCACTGCGATCAATCGGACGCCGAGAGTCTGGGGAAAGATCTACAGCGTCATCGACGGGACGCAATTTGTGGAATCGAACATGGCGATGCTCGCGAAGATGAAGCGCGCGATGAGCGACGTGCTTGCTGACCTGGAACCTGATGCCGTGGTTTCAACTTACCCGATTTACAATTATGTCATCGACGCGATCTACGCGGATGGACGGCCCAAGACTTTTTCACAGGTCACCGTAATCACAGATTCCATTACCGTAAACTCAATCTGGTACCGGTGCGTGAGCGATTATTTCCTCGTCGCCAACGAAGATACCGCGAACGTGTTGCGAAATGCAGGCGTTCCGGAAGAGCAAATGCGGATCTTCGGCTTTCCTGTCACTTACCGGTTTGCAGAAATGCCCGATAATCGCTATCGCAGCAGTGAAAAGGGCCCTCGACGTGTTCTCTACCTGATCAATTCTGGGAAAAAGGAAGCTCCAGCCTTGGTGCGTCGTCTCTGCAAGCGACCGGACTTACAACTGACGATCATCGTCGGACGCGATCGAACGCTTCGGAAAGAGATCGAAAGTGAGATCAAAACACCGGCGCATCCCGTCGATATCCTCGGTTGGTCAAATCGGATGCCCGAGCTACTGATGGGGCATCATTTAGTCATTACCAAAGCCGGAGGCGCAACCGTGCAGGAAGCGATTGCCGGGCGTACGCCGGTCATTATCAGCCAGGTTGTTCCCGGACAAGAGGAGGGAAACGCGCGCTTGATCGTTGAGAACGACTGTGGGTGTCTGGCTCCTGATCCCGAGGGCATCCTGGAGGCGCTCGACAGCGCTTTCCACCAAGGCGAAAAACGGTTGCATACCTGGGTCAGCAATATCTCGAAACTAAGTAAGCCAGACGCCTCGCTGCAAATCGCCCATTTCTTACTACAGCTGGCTTCACCTGAAAATGCTCCTCCAAAAAAGTTGCCCCATTTTCTTCGCACCCAGTCCGAGGGGAAAGACGGGCGATCTATTCTCCTGTGCGATCTTCACACGCACAGCGTCTATTCGGACGGGAAGCTGACCGTCCAGGAATTAGTCGATTTCTACGGGCAACGGAACTTCGATGTAGTTTGTGTGACGGACCACATTTGTGATCACACGAGCTTGATCGGCAAGATGACAAATTTGACCGGGATGGTGCTCACCCTCAACGAGGTCGAGGAATACTTCGAGACTATCGAAAACGAGAAAAAGAGGGCCCTCGAAAAGTATGGGATGATTTTGATGACGGGGTTGGAATTCAATAAAGACGGCCTCACCAAAAAAAGCTCGGCTCATCTGCTTGCCGTAGATCTGAAGCTGCCCATTGATCCGGGGCAAAGCATCACTCAGACGATCGCGGAGATTCATAGTCAGGGCGCGTTGGCGATCGCCTCGCATCCTCACGAAGTGAAAACACGCTGGGGCAAGAACACGCTTTACTTTTGGGAGAACATCGATAGGTATGCACCGCTTCTTGATGCATGGGAGGTGGCAAACCGAGATGATCTTTTTAATCCCATCGGACTAAAAAGGCTACCGTTCGTGGCCAACAGCGATTTCCACAAGCCGAAGCATATCTTTTCATGGAAGACGGTTCTTTTCTGCGAGAAAGAACCGGAAGCCATTAAGCAGTGTATTCGCGTCAATCGGGATGTTTCAATCACGCTTTTTCGTGATCATCGGATCGGCTTTGGCTACAAGAACCCGGAGCGCGCCGCCCGTTTCGACTTTGCCGCCAATGAGTCTCCGAATCGATTGGTCGAGTTTCCGACGTATCGCGCTAATCTGGCCTGATGAGTATCGAGGCGCTGATCTTCGACATCGGTAATGTCCTTGTGCCGTTCGATTGGCAACTTTTTCACCATCGACTAGAGGCGGAATTAAATAGCCTGACCGCGGATGCGGAACAGGAATTCAGGGATCTGATGATCCGGTTTGATCTCGGAGAAATGACGGGGGAACAATTTGCGCGCATGGCCGTTCGCATGATCGGATTTCAAGGAGATGAGGGGGAGTTTATCAGGATCTGGAATAGTATCTTCAGTTCGAACCCGCCGATGGAACGAACGATCCTTGCTTTACAGAAGCGTTTCCCTCTTTATTTGCTTTCCAACACGTCAGACCTTCATCTCGCATATCTGAAGGGGAGTTGTGATATTCTAAAACACTTTATAGACGGCGTTTATTCATTTCGGGCAAAATGCGCAAAGCCGGACCGCAAGATTTTTGAGAAAGCGATCAATCAATTCAGATTAAGGCCCGAGAACACTGCCTACATCGATGACCTGGCAGCAAACGTCCGCAGTGCTTCAGCGTTTGGCCTGAAAGCAATCCAATATGACCTGACGAAGCACGCCGAGTTTGAGCAGTGGCTTGCCGAAATAGGGGTCCTGATTTAATTTGATGGCCTGGAAGTCGCTCGGTCTTCCATTTCTCTGCTAATGCGGCGAAGCCTAAAACACTACTAGCTTAGCTAGTGTTGCTGGCTGGCGAATTGCGATAATTCGGCTGCTTTTTTGTTCAAATAATTCGCGAAGCGTTGCTGCTCTTCAGGGCTGAGTTCGCCGGAAAGCTTTTGGCTTTTCTTTTGCAGTTCCTTTGCCCCGTCTATGACGGCCTGGTATTTGGTCATATCACCTTCCCTCATTGCCTTATAAGCGGTCTTGAAGTCCCTGATGTAAGCCTCATAGCTCTGCAGATAGTCATTGGCAGGCTGACTGCTCAGCATTGGCCGGCCATCTGAATCAGCAGCAATTGGGGAGGAGCTGGGCGACGGCGTAACGGGAGAGGACGCCGGAATCGGCGCAGTTGTTTCAGGTGTGGCCGAGGGTGTGCTTTCCGGAGTCAGAGCCGGAGTGGCTTCCGGGGAAGTAGTTGGGATGGCCTTCGGGGTCGCTGTCGAAGGAGCTGCAGGGGTTGCCGTTGGAGTGGCTTCCGGGGAAGCCGTTGAAGTAGCCGCCGGGGTGGCGGTTGGAGTAGCCTCTGGTGTGGTTGTTGCACCGGCCTGGGGGGTAGTCACCGGGGTCTGTGCCGGAGTTGCGCTCGAGGGCGCTTCTGCCGCTGGGGTCACTTGAGAACCAGGAGTTGCTGTTGGGACGGGCATGGTCCCCGACGGAGTCGGCGTGGAGGCTGGCGTCGGAGAGCTCGAAGATTCTCCACCGGAAGGCGCTGCGGGCTGTTGTTCACATCCGACGACAAGAACGCAAGTAAAGGCAAGTGTCGCAACGAGACATCGGTTCATGCCAGTTTATATTTATATCGACGCATGGGCGGAAGGGATATTCAAGGTGGATCTGATGAGGTCGAGATTAAAGCAGGTTAGTCGCGCCCCTGCACATACCTGCACATCTAACGCGACAAGTCGGTCTGGCTCAAAATTCTGAACCCCTCTCCTGACAAGACAGACCATGCGCAATCCTGGTCATCCAGATGCAGTGCCATCGCGGATCTACCGTGCGGCCGGATCAGGATCGGATAACAAACCAGGATGTTGACCTCGGCCATCAGTAAACCTTGCAGCATTCGCTTTAGATCTGTGGCGACCTCCTTCATCTCAACGACCAGGATCTCGGATATACTATAGGCAATTTCGTGCAGATCGAAGAGGCTCTCGACGGCTTCCGGATCGCTGGCGATTATCCGCACGATGGCAGAGTCGGTTGAATCCTGCGAATTCAGCGCAAGGACGTGGACGTCGTTTGCGTTCAGGAGCTTCACTATTTCCAGCAGCGCTCCAACCCTATTATGAAGGAAAACAGAGAACTGCTTAACCCTCGGTCCTGAAGTCTTTTCCACCACCCTAGACACATCTGTTGGCATGAAGTTGGCCAGAAGATTTCATTTATAAGAGTAAATCAAGCAAAAGGTGGCGGGTTGGCCTTCCTCTAACACCACCTTTACGTAATATAAGCCACTCGCGTCCGGGCTGAAACCAGCAGCAGCCCTGGACCCAGATTGGTACGGCATATAACTGACCGGTTTTCCTGAATCGTCGAAAATGGATATGTTCAGTTTGTCGGCTTTCTGTCCGGCAGACGCCGTGAACCAGTACGCGTTCCCGCTATAAAGATTTACCGCCACGATTTGGGAATGGTCCTTCGAGATCTGGCCGAGGAAATTGCCATCGCGGATCTTAAATCCGTCATTTTGAAAGGCGCCGGCCAGATCTAAAACATCACTTCGAGCAGCGACCTGGGCGTCTGTGTCGGCAACACCATTCGAATTGAGAATGAGGCCGGTGGCGAGCGCGACTAAAATGAAGCGGCTCATTCTGAGGCTCCGATTTCCTTAGTTAGCTTTGCAGCGGCCAGGTTCAAATCTTTCACCTCCCCCTCACTCGGAACATGGTCGGGTGGAAAAGAGACCATCTTTTGAATCCCATCGAGATCCCGGCTTACATTCTGCACGAGCGGATCCTTCTGCATTTTACCGGGCAGAAGAACTAGCTTTGACTTCAGGAAGCTGACTAACGCCGGTTGTCGCAGTAGCCTGGCATCTTCCGCACTATAGTTTTGCAGTACGAGGCCGGTCACTACTTCTGTCCCGCGAATCCAACCACCGATGCTGACCAAGGTGATGAGATCGGTGTCGCGATTTGCTTCCAATGCCTTTTTCACCTCATTCTGGGTCGCCTCTAGCTCTTCGTTTAGTTGATCCCAGGCATCTGTTTCAGCAAACTGCGTAATGCTCGCGCTACGGGCAAGTACACTCTGGGAAACGCTGAGCCTTTTTGCCAGCGCAAGAACGTCTTTACCCACATTTTTGACCTGCTGACCATCATGCGCCTCGACTGCAATATAACCGTCGGCGATCAACGTCCCCAGATTGAGCGCCATCTGGGCTCGATCGGTCGATTTGATTGAGACCGGCGGTCGATATTGGGAGGTCCAATTTGGTTTTCCATCCTTTTCGATCGCTTTAAAAAATTCTCCCGGGGTCGGGACGGTGAGTGAATCTACGGAGGCGGCACTTTTCAATTCGGCGGCGGACAATGGCTTTTCCGCGATCGTCGTGTTTGCGGCCGATGGTTGGTCAGCCAACGCTGAAAAGGCTGACACCAATGCGATTGCGCTCAGTCCGAGCCATTTCCGCAATAGAGCCATAATTTGGCAGTTTATCAATGGAAGATAGCATGTCCAGTCCGGCCTGTCGGAACTGCATCCGCAGGGATAACAAATTTTTGACTTGTCGAGCCAAGCTTGTCCTTCGATGCTGGGTGTTCCAATGAAGGTGGACGTCGTCGTGATGCCAAAGCAGAGCGTTCTGGATCCTCAGGGTGTTGCGGTGAGAAATGCACTGAAAGATCTTGGACTCGACAGCGTCGAATCTGTGCGCGTGGGGAAGTTCCTGGAATTGGAATTTAAAACTTTGCCCGATGAGGCGAAGCTGCAAGAGGTTTGTCGTGATCTTCTCTCGAATCCGGTGATCGAAGAGTACACGATCCGCATCGCGTGAAAACGCCTATGAAGATTGCAGTAGTTCAGTTCCCTGGCTCAAACTGTGACCAGGACTGTTTGCGGGCGTTGACTGACGGACTTCACTTACCCGCCGAATACGTCTGGCACAAACAGACCTCTCTGTCCGGCTTTGACGCCGTGGTGTTGCCCGGCGGATTTTCATATGGCGACTATTTGCGCTGCGGAGCAATCGCGCGCTTTTCACCGATCATGAGAGCGGTCGTCCGGTCGGCGAAGGAAGGAATGCCGGTGATTGGACTCTGCAATGGGTTCCAGATCTTGTGCGAGGCCGGGTTGTTGCCTGGAGCATTGATCCGGAATCAATCGCTGCGCTTCGTTTGCCAATCGATCTGGTTGCGCGTAGAAACTGGCGACACACCTTTCACCGCTAACTTGCAAGGGCGGCGAGTTCTCAAGATGCCGATTGCGCATGGGGAGGGTTCCTATTTTGTCGATGAAAGAAGCCTCGAAACCCTGGAATCCAAAAACCAGGTAGTGTTTCGTTACGTCGACGAAACGGGAGATGTGACAGCGGGATCTAATCCAAACGGCTCGATCCACAATATTGCCGGCATCTGCAACGAAGCGCGTAACGTGCTGGGCATGATGCCGCATCCTGATCGCGCGTGGGACCGCAAGCTTGGCAGCGAAGATGGGAAATTAATCTTCGGTTCGCTGGCCGAAACCTTGGAACCTGTCGTCTCCAGATAATGGTTACTGAGATAACGCCGGACCTGATCCGAACTCATGGCTTAACTGACCAGGAGTACGCACAGATTAAGGCAATCCTGGGCCGAGAGCCGAATTTCACCGAGTTGGGCGTCTTCTCGGTGATGTGGAGCGAACATTGTTCCTATAAGAACACCCGCCTCGAGCTTAAGAAATTTCCAATTAGCGGCCAGAAAGTTCTGGTCAAGGCTGGAGAAGAAAACGCGGGTGTGATTGACGTTGGGGACAGTTGGGCGGTCGCCTTCAAGATGGAAAGCCACAATCACCCCAGTGCCATCGAACCTTTCCAAGGTGCAGCAACGGGAGTTGGCGGGATTATTCGCGACATATTCACCATGGGTGCGCGACCTCTATTCCTTTTGGATTCGCTCCGGTTTGGTCCAATCCAAGGTGCGAGCCCGGCAGCGAAAAACAATCGGCGGCTCTTTTCGGAGGTGGTAGCCGGAATTTCGCATTACGGAAACTGCATTGGCATTCCGACGATTGGTGGCGAGATCTCCTTTGACGAATCGTACGAAGGGAACCCCCTGGTAAATGTCTTTTGCCTGGGAATTCTTCGCCATGAACAGATTGCTCGCGGGGCCGCCAAAGGCGTTGGAAATTCAGTATTTTACGTCGGGTCGGAAACGGGGCGGGACGGCTTGGCAGGAGCGGCTTTCGCATCACGCGATTTAACGGAGCAATCAAAGCAGGACCGACCGGCGGTTCAGGTTGGCGATCCATTCAAAGGGAAGCTCTTGCTGGAAGCGTGCCTCGAACTTCTGGCAAGTGGTTGTGTGGCCGGCATTCAGGACATGGGGGCTGCGGGATTGACCTGCTCGACCTGTGAGACCGCGAGTCGCGGGGGTACTGGGGTAGAGATCGACTTGGCGCTGGTTCCTCAAAGGGAAACCGGAATGACCCCTTACGAGATTCTTCTCAGCGAGTCGCAGGAGCGCATGTTGATCATCGTGGAGCGAGGCGGGGAGGCAACGCTGAAGGAAATTTTTGATAAATGGGATTTGCCGTATGCCCGCGTGGGTGAAGTGACCTGCGACGGCATGATGCGCGTATTGGACCATGGATGCGTTAAGGTGGAAATTCCCGCGCGAAAGCTGGCCAACAACGCCCCCGTCTACGAGCGCGAGGCGTTGGCAGATCCACAGGCGCCTGAATTTCGGATTGAAGATCTCCCTGCTGCTGATTCGCACGAGAGCTTGATCCGGCTGCTGGCGTACCCGACGATCGCCTCAAAAAATTGGGTCTATCGCCAATATGATCACACCGTGCGGGCAGGAACCGTTGTACCTCCGGGATCCGATGCGGCCGTGTTCTATGTTCGGGAAGCCGACAAGTTCCTCGCGGCCACGACGGATTGCAACAGCCTTTACTGCAAATTGAATCCGCGCGAAGGAGCCCGAATTGCGGTGGCTGAAGCTGCCAGAAATCTGATTTGCTCGGGGGCGAAACCCTTGGCCGTGACGGACAACCTGAATTTTGGGAACCCGTATCAGCCGAAAATTTTTTGGCAGTTACGTGAATCGGTGGAGGGTCTGGCCGAAGCCTGCCTCAGGTTCGGTGTTCCTGTGGTGGGTGGCAATGTCAGTTTGTATAACCAGAACCCCAACAGCGCAATTGATCCCACTCCGACGGTGGGAATGGTCGGTGTCATCGGTGAAGAACGCTGGATAACGCGGCAATATTTCTGTGATCAATCGGATATCATTTACCTGATCGGTCCCGTGGGCCACGAACTGGGTGCGAGCCAATATCTGAAGATCATCCACGGCCGAAAAGAGTTTCTGCCTCCGCGTTTGAGTTACGATCTGGAACTTGGGGTTCAGGCAGTTGTGCTCTCGTTAATCCAGCAGGGGCTGGTTAAGAGTGCTCACGATTGTTCAGAAGGCGGTTTAGGAGTTGCCTTGGCCGAATGTTGCATTTCCGGCCCTCGAAGAGTTGGTGCGCGGGTGGACTTTGGCAATTGGCCGGAACGTCTGGACCAGATCCTTTTTAACGAATCTCAATCGAGAGTAATCCTTTCTGCGCCGCCGGAAGCTAAGGAGGCGCTGGAAGCGGTATGCGCGGCCGCAGAAATTCAATTTGGCAGAATGGGGCAGGTGGGCGGGTCCGATCTGATCGTCTCCGCTCGGCGAGAAACGCTGCTGTGGGACGTAGATGAACTTTACCATGCATGGTATGATTCGATCGAACGGGTCATGCGTTCCTAACGAAACGTGAATAACTTCGATAAGCCACGCCACGAGTGCGGCGTCTTTGCCGTCTACGGTCACCCGGATGCTGCGATGTTGACCTATTACGGCTTGTTTGCCCTGCAGCATCGGGGCCAAGAGAGCGCCGGGATGGTAACCGCGGCAGGATCCAATCAGCCGTTCAATATCCATCGTGGCATGGGCTTGGTCTCCCAAGTTTTCCAGGAAAAGGAGTTGCAGCAGCTGCGGATTGGGACCAGAGCGATTGGTCATGTCCGATATTCGACCAGCGGTTCGAGCACGCTGAAAAATGCGCAACCGTTGGTGGTCGATTGTGCGCGCGGACAACTGGCGATCGCGCATAATGGGAACCTGGTGAACGCGGCCATGTTACGCGACGAATTGGAATCGAATGGTTCCATTTTTCAGACGACCGTTGATAGCGAGATCATACTGCATCTTCTCGCCCGTCCTACAGGGCGAAAAAACGTGCTGAGTGCGTTGCGACTTGTGGAAGGCGCATTCTCGTTCGTCCTGATGGGAGAACAAGAAATCCTCGGCGTGCGAGATCCTTTCGGATTTCGGCCGCTGGTATTGGGCAAACTGGACGACGCATTTATCCTGACCTCTGAAACCTGCGCGCTGGATCTGGTCCATGCAGACTACATTCGAGAAATCGAACCTGGAGAAGTCGTCATCATCAACGATGACGGCATCAGATCAGAATGGCCGTTTAAAGAGGAGCGAAAGGCCTTTTGCATTTTTGAATACGTTTATTTTGCGCGACCCGACAGTCTCATCAACGACCGGAATGTGAGCAAGGCGCGCGTAGCAATGGGCGTTGAACTGGCCAGGTTGCATCCGGTGGACGCAGACATCGTGGTGCCGGTTCCAGATTCCGGAAATTATGCGGCGCTCGGTTACAGTCAGGAATTGAATATCCCGTACGAACAGGCGTTTGTCCGGAATCACTACATAGGACGAACTTTTCTTCAGCCGACCCAGTTGATCCGCGATTTTAACGTGCGGGTGAAGCTCAACCTGATCAAAGAATTGGTGAAAGATAAGCGTGTGGTGGTGGTTGACGATTCCGTGGTCCGCGGAACCACCGCAAGAGCGCGCGTCGTGAACTTGCGCGAGGCGGGCGCGAAGGAAGTACATCTGCGGATCAGTTGCCCACCTCACAAATACGCTTGCTATTATGGCATTGATTTTCCCGACCCGAAGAACTTGTTGGCCAATCAGTTCAAAACGGAAGATTTAGCTGAATATTTGGAAGTCGATTCGATTGGTTATTTGAGTATCGAGGGGATGGTCCGGGCGACTGGGTTGCCGATGAACGAATTCTGCCTAGCCTGTTTTAATGGCCAATACCCGGTCCCAATCGATCAGGAGCTGGACAAGTTCATCGTCGAACGCCGCAGTGCGCGTTCACGGGCATTGAGTGAACCGGCGGCGCATCCTGAGCTCTTTGCCGGCTTGAAATGAGAAAAGCGGAGAAGTGGAAGGCGTACGCCTCCGCGGGGGTTGACATTGATCTAGGCAATCGGGTCAAAAAAGGACTCCAGGAAAAGGTCCGCACCACTTTCGGCCCAGAAGTGCTCGGGCGCATCGGTGGGTTTGGCGGCCTATTCAGGGCGGATTTCGCAGGCATGAAAGAGCCGGTGCTCGTCTCCAGCATTGATGGAGTGGGTACGAAGCTGAAAATCGCGGTCGCGCTCGGCAGGCATTCCACAGTCGCTCAGGACCTGGTGAATCATTGTATAAACGATATCGCGGTAACCGGTGCGCGCCCGCTATTTTTTCTTGACTACATCGGCGCCGAACGTCTTGAGCCGGTGGTTTTCGATCAGCTGATTTCAGGGTTCACGCAAGCATGCAAGAGAGGAGGCTGCGCTTTGATAGGCGGAGAAACCGCCCAGCTTCCGGAGCTGTACCATGCGGGGGAGTACGATCTGGCCGGCTGCATCATCGGCCTGGTGGATCGTGCCCGGATTCTGGATGGAAGTCGGATTGTGCCGTCCGACCTCTTGATCGCCCTACCCTCTAACGGGTTGCACACCAATGGGTACACTCTGGCTCGAAAGGTTTTATTGGAAAAAATGCGGCTTGATCTCCTCCAGAGGGTGAACGGTCTGGCGAAACCGCTCGGAGAGGAGCTTCTCAGGGTCCACAGGAATTACCAACCTGCCATGGCCTTGGTTCCCGCCGGAATAATCAAGGGGGCGGCCCATATCACGGGAGGTGGCTTAGTCGATAATTTGCCTCGAATCCTTCCGGCTGCGTGCGATGCATTGATCAAAACTTCCTCCTGGAAAGTTCCACCGATATTTCAGCTAATTCAGCGGGGTGGCGACGTTGGGCGGGAAGAAATGTACCAGGTATTCAATATGGGCGTCGGGATGGTGCTGGTGGTCTCGAAGTTGCATGCTTCCGAAGTGCTGTTACAAACTAAGGGAAAGGTGGTTGGCCAAATTGTTCGAGGATCTGGCAAGGTTCTCCTGGACTGAACGGTTACGCAATTGACTATGTGGAAAAAGCTATTGGCTCGAGGGCGGCAGATTTGGGGTTTGAGCCTGAGTGCCGGCCTGTTGGGAGCGTTTGTTCTGGCGTTGCGGTACGCTTCCGGGCCAAGTGCCAAACCAAGGCTTCCCGACTCGATTTCGCCTGCAATTTTTGCGACGCGCATCTTGCATACCAGTCGCGGCCAGTTGGTTTATCACGAGTCGGGGCAAGGCGGGCCTCTGGTTTTTCTCCATGGCATCTATGTGGGTGCCTCTTCGTACGAATGGTCCAAGGTATATCCCCATTTTGCCGGGACTCATCAAGTGTTGGCCGTGGACATGCTAGGGTTCGGGGAATCTGAGCGATCCGATGGCCCCCTCTCTGCGGCTGATCATGTTCAAGCGTTGGTCGAATTCATTCGTGCAAAATCCGGTGGGGAACGAACTTCGATCATTGCCAGCGGGTTCGCTGCCGGCTTTGCCACGATTCTAGCCGCGCAACACCCGGAACTGGTGCAACGGTTGATTCTCTTGATGCCGTTAGGACGGGTGGAATTCGGGCGACAGCGCCTGCCGAAGCGGTTTGGTCTCCTCACCAAGCCGCCGTTCATAAAACGGGCGTTCTACCGGCGCTATCTTTCCACCAGAGTTCAGATCCGAGCCTGGCTGAAGAACTTCGCATTCTTTGACCCTGAAAAGATTGCCGACGAAACGATCGAGGTCCTCACAAATTGCGCGCAGCAATTCGGAGCCGAGAGAGCGATCTTTCAGTGGTTGTCGCGGCGATTCGATTTCGATCTAGAACAAAGATTGGCGGAACTTTCGCAAGCGGTGACGCTGATCTGGGGAGAAAAGGCGGTATATCCGCCGCTTGAATTGGGTTATCGCCTGCAATCGGTCGCAAAACAATGCAGTTTGGTAATCCTGCCAAATGCGGGATCGCTGGCGCCGCTTGAATCGCCAATGCAAGTCGCGGAGATGCTGATCCAGGAGCTCGATCCGACGATCCGCATCTATAACGCCGGTTGATCAGCCTGAATAGCCGGGAGTGCCAGTGCGCCCACCAAAGGCTCCCGCAATCTAACTAATCTAGCTAATCTGCAACTACCGAGCGTTTCGCCGTTTCAACTCACGCGCAAAGTTGCTTCGCGCGACAGTGACCAGTTTGTGAAGACCCGCTGCGCTGATGCAGTTGCCGCCGAACGCGATCGCTGTCTGCTGTTCGAGAAGATCGGAAGTGGCAACTGTGATCGAGTAAAGAGATCCATATTTTGCGACGAGCCTTTCAATGACGTCATCTGCTGTGTGGCCCGTATTCGAATAGAACACCTGAATACCACCCGGCTCACTCTCTTCCGTAATCGCGGTCCCTCTGCCGTCGAACACCAGAACAACATGAGTTCCGGTCAAATCCTGATACTCGGTCAAGATCCTGGTCAGACGGTCCCGAGCGGAAAAAGCTTTGGATTCGTGCATCGCTCGCAGCTCCGGCCACGCGAAAATAATGCTATGGCCATCGACGATCAGGACCTGGGAGCTCATGGAAGGGAAATTACGCCGGAGGTTACGATTGGGCCAGGCAGTTAGTCTTCGATGGAAGAGGTTTGTAGTTCGTCGGGTGCGAATTGTCGCTAAAGAAAATGGTAGCGGACAATCAGGAATGAGAGGTAAGCGGCGATTTCGGCGGGATAGGAGGCCACATTGGGCGGAGCCGTTTTTTCGACGGTTGAAAAGGTCAGTCTGATCGAGAGGTACACCAAAGCGAAAGAGAGGGCAGGACCGCGTAGATTGAGAAGAAAACCTTGGCTTGTCGAGCTCTTCGGACCGCTGAGGAGGGCAGTGGCGCTCGCGACTAGCCATACCATGCCCAAAATTAATAGTGAGGGATGTTCCTTGCTCGGCCTGAGGAGGGGGGCAATGAAACTAACCAGTGATCCGAAAGTCAGCAGTCGAACCGATTCCAACAAATAAAACTGCCGGAGGATAGCGTACTTGAGCAGAATTCCCAGCAGGAGACATGCGGCTCCCGGAATACCCAGGGCAGGACGCGCGGTAAAGCGCCTCCGGTGACCAAAAAGGAGATCGCATAGCTGAGCAAGATCTATCTCCGGCTTGAAACCTCGCAGCCAGCTGATCGCGGCCAATCCGGGAACAATCGCCACCTCCACCGGGAAGTAAAAAGCTGCCAGTGGGATGTAGAAGCTGATGGCAAGAAAGGTCGATAAAAGGCCGACCACCGGAAGCCAGGCAAGGACGAATGCATCGACCGGACGTCCAGCCACCCGGCTGATTCGCATCACGGTAAAATGGTGTACGGCGGAGAGGAAAGACTCCACGCGAAGTTCTTTCTCAGGCTGACAGAACTTCGTTGGAGGGTACACTTCTCAATTCATAAACGCGCAGTATCGTGTCTTCGATTAAATTGTTTGGACACGAAGCGCCGGCGGTGATGCCAACGATGGTTCGACCGCTGGGCAGCCAGTTCTCGGTCACTATTTCTCTTCTTTCGTGGAGGTTGTAGTGCGTGATGCGGGTTGCCGATTCCAGCTTGCTTGCACTCCGAATGAAATAGGTCGGAAGTTTGCCTTCGCCCATTTCTGCAAGGTGCGAGGTATTGGAACTGTTGTATCCGCCGACGACAAGCAACAGGTCCATCTTTTCCTGCAGTAGTCGATCGAGAGCATCCTGGCGTTCCTGAGTCGCGCCACAAATCGTATCAAAAAACCGGAATCTCTTGGATCCGAGTTCCGGACCGTCGCGATCGAAAACTGCGGCTCGAATCCTTCTTTGCACTTCCTCGGTTTCACCGCGAAGCATCGTGGTCTGATTCGCTACTCCAACCGCCTCCAAGTGGGAGTCCGGATCGAACCCGGGAGAATAGGCATCTTTGAAGCGATCAAAGAATTCCTGTTTGTTTCCGCCGTGCCGGATGTAATCACAAACGTAATCGGTGTCTTTGAGGGTCAAGACGATCAGGTAGTGGCCCCGCCCAAGTCCCAGCGCGCGGGAAGCGGTTGCCTTGGTTTCCTCATGCTCAGCCTTCCCGTGGATAATGGATGTCACCTGTTCCACTGCGTTTTGGCGAACGCGTTTCCAAACGCTCATGACATCGCCGCAGGTGGTGTCGACAATCTGGCAGCCACGGTCCTGAATTTTGTTCAGGGTAATCAGGTCAGTTCCAAAAGCCGGAACGATCACGACATCCGCTGCAGTGAGTTCGTCGATCTCGGCTTCGCGTCCGTTGCCGAGAAGATTCTTAATCCCCATGGCCGCGATTTGCTCGTTTACCAAAGGATTGTGAATGATCTCTCCCAAGATGAAAACGCGCGATCCAGAAAAAACCTTCCGCGCCGCATACGCGAGATCAATCGCCCGCTCAACGCCGTAGCAAAAGCCAAACTGCTTTGCCAAACGGACCGTGGTGTCGCGGACGGTTAAAATGCCTCCGTTCGCGCGGATGCGTTCGACCACTACGCTGCGGTAATGCGACTCAACCTGCTCCTGCACCTTCGCCATGACGTCAGGCGTTCGGAGATTGATTTTTCTCGGTTTGGCAGGAGCAGGGGCAGAGTCTGCAGACATGGGACAGAATAGCCGAATCTTCGGCGGTGCACGGAGATTATTTGTCCAGCAACAGCGGGCCCTGCGGAGGCGCGAACACTGCGTCGGAAACCATGAAGGTTGCCGGCGGGTCTGGAGCAGAGTAGTCGGTAGGACGAGGTGCGGTTTTTCCGATCGTCTGATCTTCAGGCAGGGTTTGAGCGATGTAGACCGGCGTTCCCAGGTGAACGAGCGCGAAAAACTTTGGTGCCGCGTTGGGGTGCAGACGCAGGCATCCGTGGGAGTGGGGGATCGGCCAAACAGCACCCTGGTGAAAACCGTAAGATGGTTTAAATTCTACCCAGTAGGCCATCGGGTAGCCCACATAATGGTAACCGGCGCCGGGAGAGTGATCGCTGGTTCCCGGGCGAACGTCATTCCCCCGGGCCCAAAACCCATAGGTACTGGATCGCTTCTTTCGAATCTTGTCGGTCACATGATATAACCCGGTCGGCGTGGTGGCGCCGGCTTTCCCAATCGTGGTGGGTGTTACAAGTAAAGGACGGCTCCCCTCCACTACATAAATCATGCGGTTTTGCAGTGAAACTTTAACGCGAACGTCGCTCGGATTTCGCGGCTTGTAGGCAGCAACTTCGTATTTCCCTGTGAGAGCGGTGGGAAGGGTACCGCAGCCGGTAAGAAGGGCGAATCCAATTGCAGTTATGACAAAGAGGGCTCGAACGTAATAGCTTTTCATTCATGAAGGTCAATTAGGTGACTAGTTTTACTTCATCATGAAAATTTGCAACGAGTAAAACTGAACGGTCTCAAAACGAACGGAAACCGGTTGCCAGGTGCTAAACAGGTTTCACTCGCGCTCCCTTTGCCATCGCGCGTGTTCACGGATTTTCTCGCTCAGGGTCTTGGCTTTTTCTGGGTAAAGCTGGCTTTCAACCTCCAGATCAAACTGTGTCGAACGGTTTGCATAGAAGGGATAGGTGGCTCCCAAGGTTGAAGGCTGATAGCGCCAATGCTTATAGACCCAAAGCCAGTGGTCCGGGTTTCCGCGAATGATTGGCTCAAACTGGTTCCAGCAGGTCTGGGTAATCTCTTGGTACGAACTGCCGGAGGGAAACCGCAGCCATGGCAGAACACGGACCAGATAGCCGCCATCTCCCCGCGGCAGAGTCACCCACGGGACAAGAGGGCATCCGGTACGCTGATGCAGGAAAGCGTGTATCTGAGTGACGCGCATTTTCAGGCCGAACCCATCAATAATGACGGCGGAGTCCCTCAGCTTGAGGGTCAAGTCGGTGAAAAGGAAGACCGATTCACCGGTGCGCAGCGCCCTCAGCAGGCCCACGACGGCGTTGTTGGGAACAATAATTTTGTGCCCGGTGGCTTCTCGCAAATTTCGGAAGATTGGCGTCAAACGCTCGTTCTTAAGCGGCTGCGAAACGATCACAAGCGGCCTTCCTTTGATCCCGAGCAGCGCGCCGGCTAATTCCACGTTCCCGAAATGCGGGCTGATCGCGATGAAAGGAACTTCAGATTCGACAAGCTCGCGAAGTCTTTGGGGATCCTCGAAAGAAATGAAGTCGTCAACGTTCGAGTTGGTCAACCGGCGGCTCCAGAATAGCTCGAGAAAGTTCCTTCCAAAGACTTGGAGGGATCGTCGCGCGACGCGACGCCGCTGTCTGGGGTTAAGGCATGAGCCCAAGGCGACCTCGAGATTAGCCAGGGCGACCTTACGTCCTTTCGAATCGCCCCAGAATACGATGGACCCTGCGAGATCCCCCATTTTTTGGACGACTCCGAAGGGCAAGGTCCGGACGAGCCGGCCAAAGGAACTTACGAGCACCCATTCTATCCAGTAGCGGACGCGTTTCACCCTCTCTTTCAAGAATAATGTTCCGTTTGATAATCTCTCGAGCTGTACGTTGAGCAACTGGCCTGCCGTCGGCTCATGGCGCATTGGGTGTAACAGCGGCTGGGCGTCGGTTTTTAAAGGACTTAATCGTCAGACTGATGCTCGGCAGGGGAAATCAAAATCTCCAGTTTGTCACCAACTTTCAACTCCTCTCCGGAATTGAAGCTGAATTCGCCATGTTCCATCCGCGAGCCCTGTGCATGCTGAAGTTGCGGCTTCGCAATCTTCACCATAAATGTGCCATCCGAGTATCTGATTCCAGACGCGCACATTCTCGCATGGACAACGTAGCCACCGACTTCAACGCCCTCGGCAATCTCAATGACGGGTTGCTTTGCCACCCTGATCACTTCTGCGACTCCGGCGCCTTCCTCCATGCCAGCAGTTTGTCAGTGCATCAACTGCAGGTCAAATGGTTGCTGGCGCCCCTCAACCACCTGATGAATCTTGCGAAACGGGTGCTACTCCCTTGACTTATGAACAGCTTATGAATCTGGAACTAAACAATAAAACTGCTCTCATTTCAGGCTCCACGAAGGGTATCGGTTTCGCAATTGCCAACCGGCTCGCCGCGGAAGGAGCCCGTGTCATTGTGAACGGCCGGTCGGAAAAGGCCGTTGCGCTTGCCTCTGATCAAATTCGGCAGGTTTTTCCGGAAGCCAAACTCGAAGGCTTTGCCGGAGACCTTGCCACGGCAAAGTCGGCCCAAGAGCTGGTCGAACGGTTCGCGGCGGTAGACATTCTGGTAAACAATCTTGGAATATTTGAGCCTAAATCTTTCGACGAAATTCCTGACGAGGATTGGCGCCGTTTCTTTGAGGTCAACGTGTTGAGCGGCGCGCGTCTCAGCCGCGCTTATGTTTCTGGCATGAAGCAGCGGAACTGGGGTCGGATCATTTTCATCAGCAGCGAGAGCGCGATTCAAACTCCGGTGGAGATGATTCATTATGGCGCGACCAAGACCGCCCAATTGGCGATTTCGCGTGGATTGGCAGAGTATTGCGCAGGTACTGGCGTTACCGTGAATGCCGTCCTTCCCGGGCCAACGCGCTCAGCTGGGGTGGAAGACTTTGTCACGCAGCTTAGCGGTGGGCAAGAGTTCGAAGTTTTTGAGAAGGAGTTTTTCAGAAACGTTCGACCAAGTTCGCTCCTCAAACGCTTTGAGACACCCGAAGAAGTGGCCAGCCTGGTCACCTTTGTTTGCAGTCCTCTCGCCTCAGGCATCAGCGGGGCAGCACTGCGCGCGGACGGCGGAGTCGTTCGCTCTTGTTTTTAACCGAAGATCAAGACCGAGCGGTGTGGACGTTGTGCCACGATGAACTGCAAGTTCTTCCTGTACGCATCGTGGCGCTGCAGCTGTTCTTACTTTGAGCGGTCTTGAATTTCTCCACCTTTTTCTGGCCGGCATTGGAAGCGCACACTTACCAGCCGTATTTCGACTTGGAATCCAAGCGGCACGCCAGCAGATCGGTTCTTGATCCGCGAATGAAACGCAAAACTCATGCACAGCTGACCAGCGTCTTCCCCTTTTTTGCCAACAGAGAATGAATCGACGCGATAGTTTGAGCGTGAATTTTGCAGATTTCGGTTTCTGTGAGACCGAGGCAATCCGCTATCTCCATCGACCGCATATTTTCGTGGTAGAACATCGCCAGGACTTTTCTGGACGCCGGTGGCAGCTGGGCGAGTAAAGAGACAATTTCTTCACGTCCAGCTTCGGAAACACCGCGGTTTTCATCAGTACCGATTGATCCGCTGAGCTCTTCTATCGAATGCATGGCCTCTCCTTCGACCCTATGAGTTTTAGACGACTTAAAAACAAGCTACAAGAAAACGAAGATCGATAAAGCAGCTGAGCCAGACAAAATTCACATTAAAAATGGCTGATGCGGGACCTTCATTGATTATGGAAAATAGACTAACTCGCCTGCAGAAGCTGCTTGAGGATTAACGGTTTCACCGAAAGAGAGCCGAAATCTCGCTGCGGTGATAGCAACCCCATACCTTGGACCGCCAAGAGAAGCTCCAGTTCTAAGCCATCTGCCAGACTTGGCGAACCATTAAAGTTGCCCGCTGGGCACTCTGAGCATCGCCTCTTTGCTGACCACTTCGGTTTTTTCCCTGGCTTCTCGCTCTTCCTCTAGCTCAGGAGCCTGCTCTTTGTCCTCGCGTTTTTCTTGTCCCTCTTCCTCGCCGGTCGTCGGGCGTTCAATATCTTGTTCGTGGATGAGAGGGGGATCAAAAGCCTCGGTCTTATTAGTACGATCAGGGGCGTCTTTATCGGTCCAAATCATACCGCCAGTTCGCACCCGGATCCCTCTCTGGCCTTACTAATTCCCCGGCTGTAAGAGCTCCGGACGATATTCAAAGTGCATCGTATCGTAATGGTACCATTTGCCTCCCCAGATAAAGCCGTGGCGCTCGAAGATCTCCACACTCCGGTGCGGGATCCGGTTCTTGTACGGAATCAGTTTACCGTGATCGTCGGAAGTATTCCAACGCCAGTAGTCGGAATAGGCAGGATCGATATCGATCGCAATGCCGAATGAATGCGCGCTTAACTGATCGGATCCGGCAATCGGTCGCCAGCTAAAGGTGCCGCCAGGTTTGAGAACATACTTCTTATCTTCCGGCGGTAGTTGGTCGAGTTCGGCCGATACCGCTTCCAGCTGGCGGTCGACTCCATTGACTCGAGTGATGCGGATAAACAGGTGAGCGGAGTGAGGCAGCCAGGGGACCGTGGTTAAGTGCGACTCCACTTCTTTCGCGTTTGCACCGTACATTTTCTTGAACAGAGCGGCGCACCGGAAACGTCCTGGATCAAAGTTGACCGCCGGCGTCCCATAGGATTGAGGACCGGTAGGATAGGGCTGGATAAGCTCATCCTCGGGGTCTGCCTCGGAAAGCAGCTCCTCAAAGCTTTTGGAACGGCCGTCGTCGAACTGGATGCCGCCCCCATCTCTTAAGATCAGCATATTGTCCCGATAGCCGGAGAAGAAATTCGGATAGGCTCGCAAGAATTTTTCCGCTTTGGATAGGACGCTGCCAGCCTCAGCAGATTGACCATGTGGTTGGAAACAGAGAATAATCAAACAAAAGATTAGAAAGCCTCTTCGCATCGATTCCGAGACCGGCATCTTCGAATCTGAAGCGACTGTCCCCAGAACGCCATTTGAATAATTCTTGAGGTGGTGGAGCGGGTAGCATGGCGGCACTAGTTTATATATTTTCAGTAAACACTGAAAAGGATAGGCATTTAGTGCGAGGGGCCACCGAGCGAATTTCCAAAAGGGCTGCTGCTGGTGGCGCCGCGCGGTCGCAGAGAGATCAAGAAAACCAAAAGAAGATTGGTCCAGGCTCTTTTTGTCACATGAAGCAAACTGGCTACAGTCTCTACCGCGACGCAAAGAGGTGCGCTTCCAGTGGCAATCAATCCGACTGAGGTTACAATCCGATCAAAAGCCGTCGTGGAGGCTGAGATGCCGTCAGGTCTTTCGTTGGCAAGATAGAAAAACTGAGCTTGCAACGTGGTGGCCAATCCAAGGATTGCTCCGATTAAGAGTTGGGAAAAATTGGTTTTCATCGCAGGACATTTGAGCACTAAGTGGAGAGTCCAGTCTACCTGGTGAAGGTAGTTCCTCTCGGAGAGCATCAACGTCCTGTTACTGCGACCACCACTGCAGCCAGGAGATCGCTACTCTCACAACTAGTTTTGCTCAGTAATCTCGAAGTGATCGATGTCAAAACCAGATTCAGCTGTCAGAGGCAACATGGCGAATCTTCATACTGGCCACAGCTTGCGACAGATAAGTTATGGCGCCCGGGCCAGGTCGTGAGTTGCCTGGCCTAATTGATCATAGACCGGAGGATGCTGAGGGGACCGGTTTGCCCCGGCGAACCCGAGGCCCAAGGCCGATCTCCTGGAGCAAAGGGAAATAGATTTCCTTTTGATCCATGACGAACCAAAAGACGACGAAATAGACGCTGAAGAGCACTCCGTTTGCCGCAATCAGGCGCAGGAGAGGCGAGGTGATTAAATGCAGAAAGTTCCAGGCTGCCAGGGCACATCCCGCTGCAATTAAGATGGAGAAGAAAGGAAGCATCACTACCTTGATCGTTTCCGCAGCTGTAACGGGTGTCTTGTGCGTGGCCCAACAGATAACCGGCAGGACCAAAAGCGCTGTTGTGATCGAGAGTCCTGCGGCCACGCCGCCCGGCCCATACGGGAGACCGATGAGCTCACCCAGGATTACTGCTGGAGCGACAATCAAACCGATATGGAGGCTCCGCATTGCTCGCCCGGTGCTAAGAAGCAGCCAGGAAAGCGGATTGAGTAACGCGAAGGTCAAGATGGTGGGCGCCAATAATCTGCAGGCTGGAGCAGCCGCACTCCACTTTGATCCAAGAAAGACCTGGACAATGTCTTCCGCATACAGTGCACAGCCGACGGTGATTGGCATGACCAGAAATAGGAAAAAGCCGTAACCCTTGAGGAAGTAATTCTTAAAGCGCTCGGGATCATTCTGAAGGCGGGACAAGGCAGGGAAGGCGACCAAGGAGACGGTCGAGTTCAGGTTTGCGGTTGGAATATTAACGAGTTGGTACGCCCGTCCGTAGATGCCCAGGGGTTGGGAGCCCCAGAAACGTCCGATCAAAACTTTGTCGGCATTATACGTAATAAATGCCAAAACGCCGTCCAGGGTCACGGTGCCGCCGAATCGAAGTTGGGCCCAGACGTCAGTTCTCCAGCATGGCGGGCCGGGCGTCCATCGATATGCGGCCCAGATCCCGAGCATGTTCACGAGAGCAGGACAGATGTTCATTACAACCAGCGCCCAGTAGCTCCGCTCAGTCGCAGCCATCGCCACTCCGACCGAAGTGCTGACGATAAACGAGATAACGTCGAGGGCGGTCAGAACCGAGAAGCGCATGTCGCGCTGCAGCATTGCCCTATGCTGCGCTGCCGCTCCATTAAATAGGAACCCAAATCCGACCACGATCCCAATCCATAAAAGGCGTGGTTCATGGTAGAAGGCCACCAGAACCGGCGCGGCGGCCGCGCATATTGTCGCCAGAAAGGCTCCCACGCCAAGATTGATCCAGAAAAGCATCGAGAGCTGTGCGTGACTGATGGTGGCGCGCTGGACCGTGGCCATCGATAAACCAAAATCTCGAAACATGTCCAGAATCCCCGTGCATGCGGTTACCATGGACACTAATCCGAACTGCTCCGGGGCAAGAAGGCGGGCGAGCGCCATCATCGAACCGAGACGCAGGACAAAGGTTGCCCCTTGGCCGAGAGTTGAGACCAATGCTCCGCGAAGGGTTCTCCGTTTCAGGTCATCCCTTGGAGGGTTCCTGGGAGAACCGTCCGTTCTGCCGCTCTCCCCGGAAATGGAGTTCGCCTCTGGATGGAGCTGCTCAGTAGGCATGCCTGCTGAGATCACTTTGTATTTAGGGTGGGAGACAAAGGGGGCCATCTGAACGGCCGGACCTTGGAGCATGGCGAAGAAACAAAGTGAATTAGATTATCCCGGTCACACAGAGTGCTCATGTGGGCGACACAATAGCTGCCCTTGTTATTATTGCAATTATTATATTAGCTGATATTCTGGAGACTCGCGCTACTAGACGGGACAGCCTTCCGGAATTCAACGCGCTGCTAAAAGCGCTCAAAGCCGGCCGAGCGCCGCTGGCGGCCAAGCGGGCCCCCTGTGCGCGTCGAGACGCAAAGACGCGCCCTGAAGGTTAAGCCGCCGGGGCGCAAGCATGGACATCCGGCCGCCTCCGACACAAACCCGACCATCTCGATGAGCACATTGACGCATTGAGGTCAAACTGTGCGCTTGTCCCCATTGCGACGGGTATGTCCCCATTGCAACGGTAGGCAGTTCAACAAGGCCAAAAGGGGCTTTCCATGCGCAAAAGCTCCGCTGTATTGCGCGATTGTTTCGGCCTGCGGCTGAGCCCAGGCGGCCTCTCTCAGGCGCTTAAAGCCATTCGCAAGGCCAACTTCGTCCCCCGGCAGGGCGAGGGCTTCTTTTGCGAAGTGGACACGGCGCCGTCGCTCTGCAATTTCAGCGAACACCAGCTCATTGGCCGCTGTTGGAGCAATAACGCCAACACTAAAGTTGCCCGCATCATTTGAGTAGACGGTAGCTGTTACATCAAGCGGAAAAGAGGCAGCATTCGCAATATCATAGACCACAA
>JAFAKL010000429.1 GCA_019235445.1 Verrucomicrobiota bacterium
TTGGGGGGTTGCGCAATCCCTCCCCCTTCGTTGATCATTCCGACAATCGTCCTCGTCCTCCCTTCTCCTCCTCGAGTCCTTTACCTGGGGCGCCTTTGGGGTGGCCTCCGATCAGCATCCCTTCAGCTTGGCGCGCTCGAGCACGAGGAGGACGATCGGTTGCTCACCAGAACCGGCCAAACTGTTTCCAGCGCGCGCAGGTTGATCGACCGCCGTTCGCTCTCAGCCACGGAACGCGGACGCGGATGGTCGAACCGTCCGGCCAACGCTTGGAAACGCGTGCGGTAACGCATCGGCGAAAATGCGCCGCATAAATCTCCCCCGACAATCCGTACTTTTTCGCGCAAAAACGAGATGGCCCAAACGAGGTCGGACAGCCCATACCGGCCGTTCTCCCAGTTTGTCACGGCCTCCTGTCCTCCCAGACAGTCCAGATCTACGGTGACATAAACCGCGGAGGTCTTCAGGGTTTGGACAAATTGTATAAAAGCGCCGCGCCAATCTGGCGCCGAGATCGGATGAAGCCAGGGAGGATAATTTTTTCCCGGGCGACGCCAAGGTGCCACCAGGAGGCGGCCGGAACCGCAGGCGGCCCGATTCCCGAGTAAGCGCCACGGTAAATTGCATTCGAAGCTGCCGCAGCCCCAGACCGCGACCTGTTGAACGAGGGGATTTTCTAGCGCTCGGTTGACCCAGGCACCACAGGACCAATAAGGCGGGCGAATATCCCAATCCGGATGGTTATCGAAGGACAGAATCTCGAATGGTTCGTTCACCTGACGGATGTAAACGGCCGTCAGATGATGGAAATCTCCAGAGCCCGAGAGGATGAATGAACGAAAATGTTCCCTGAACTTTGCGTAAAAGGACTCCACCTGGCGTGCCGTAGTGATAAAGCGCAGAGACGGCCCGGCCGATAGGGCGTCCACGCGCCGGGGCGCCCGGAAAAAGGGTGACTGCCCAAAATCCCAAGCCTCGTCCAAGGCCAGCCAAACAGTTTCAGTCATTCCTTGGCTGGTGCATCGGCTCATAAGCAGGAAACAGATTCAGGAATCGGGAGTCAGGATTCGTGGCATTGTGGAGTCGCAGAATTTTGCCGGGTGCGCGCGTGTCGATTGCTCCGGCGCAAGCTCTTCTTCTGACCCCTGCCTCCTGCCCAAGGAATCAGCTCCCCTGCCATAGCTCTTGCGCATTGGCGAACTTTCCAATGACCGGATCGTATCTCGTCGGTTCCAGCAACGGCAGGATTCGTTTGAAGATCGTATTTAACCAGCCGCTAGGAGCGCGCACATAGAGATCCAGCGGTTCGAGTTCCATTCGAAAATGATACTTGGGGTCGTAGTTCAACGGGGCACTGTGATAGGTGTGAATCCCGTTTTCGAGCGCCCATATGATGGTATCTCTCCAGGTGACAAAATAGAGGTGATACTCCAAGGCCACTGAATAATCGAGGCCGATATAGTTGTCCCGCAGCACGCCCTGGTGAACGATGGTCGAGGCGAACGCAATGATGCGGCCTTCCAGTCGCCAGATAAGAAATCTCACGCGGTCGCCCATTCGCCGGCCCAGCTCGCACAGATACGACTTGGTTAGTTCCTCAAATTTGAGCTCCGATCTGTCGAAAGTCTGCCGATAGAGCGGATAAATTTCCTCCACATAGGGGGAAATATCCGCCACGACTTCGCAGGTAATGGAGCGGCCCTCGGTTTTGCGGAATTTCCGGCGCAGATTTTTGCGCATCGTGTAACCGATTCGGGTTTTCAGGTAAGCCTCAAAATCCGGGAAATTGAGGTCCAGCTTAGTGGCCGGCATACTAGGCACGCGGGTAAACCCGAAGAGCTGCAATCGATCGAGAGAGCGGCGATAAGTCTTCGGAAAATCCTTAAAAACGATCAGCATCGCCTTCAGTCGTCGCGCAACCGGAGCCAGGCTCTCCTTTAAAGCATCGATCGTCCAGGCGATGTCGCGGCTCTGCGTCTCCACAGCAATATCCCCTTCTCCCGCCGAGCATCCGACCATTAACATACGCACCTTCAAAAACCCTGGAAAGCGGCTCCTGATATTTGCCAGAAGGCGGCGAAAAACCGTCGGAGTTCCGGTCGCGAGGTCTTGACTTACAATCAGGAACGGCTGTATTGCCCGGGTCATGCCGCTCGCATCCTTTAACAAGAGATAATAGTGACCAAATTGATCTTTGAGCGATTCGTGAACAATCTCGTAATAGCGGTGATCCATCGGATACCCCGCCCAACCGGCCACCCAGACCTCATGGTCTTCCCGGGGAACGGCATCAGCTATGACGGCCGAGCCGAAAGAAGTTTGAATGCAGAAATGGGAACCGGAAGGCGGCAGATCTGCCGGTGGGTGCGTCTGTGACTCCTGATCGGACGTAGCGGATGGGTGCATGGCGTGGATAGGAATTGGCCGCCCATTGAAGCGGCATCTAAAGCCGTGACCGATAGAGCCGCATCCCTGGAGGCGCAACTTGAATAATGAATAAAACCTTGAAAACTAGTTTTGACACTTTCCCGCAGCAAACCTGCGTCGCCGACCGCAAGTGGCGATCCGGAGGCAACCAATGGCTTCCAATCAGTCTCGTTCTTGGCAACGCGTTGCTGTCGACAGTCGCCGAAGTCGTCTTAAAAATCGGTGCAACCAATTCTCCTTCGATTGTTCTGCCTGCGCCCATAGCGTTTCTTTCCGCCATCTTCAGTTTCTGGGTGGTTCTGGGCATTTTTGCCTATATCGCAAGCTTGTCTTTATGGTTAGTGGCGCTCCCGCGACTTCCCTTGCATCTCGCTTACGGGCTCTCCTCGACCGTCCATCTTCTGGTCCCGTGTGCGTGCTGGCTGGTGCTGCGTGAGACCATTCCACCCGGCCGGCTTTGCGGGATGCTCTGCATCCTGGCTGGAACATTGATGCTTGGATTTTCACACGAGTAACAGTTCCTATTCATGATTACCCTGTCGAGCCTTGCTCTGGTTGCTCTTTCCCAATTGGCACTAGCGGCAGGGGAAGTTTGTTTGAAACACGCTTCCGGTTCCGACCATCAACCCATTCCCCCTGTGCCCTCCCGAGCCGCCTGGTACGGATTCGGGATCGGTTCGATGTCGATCTGGTTTTTTCTCTGGCTCCACCTGATGCGTTTCTTTGCGTTGAACCGTCTCTTTGCCTTCGAGGGAGTGAGCCCTCTTCTAGTGGCCTGTGCCTGCACACTTTTCCTCAGCGAGAAAATTACCGTGCGGGGATGGTTCGCCTCTTTTCTAATCGCCTTCGGGATCATGTTGGTCGCCGTTTTTTAGACCAGGCTGGGTGCTGCTTAGAAAAAGCTCGTCCTTTCCAGATACACGGTCAGGCGGGGAGGTTTTGTCATCCATCAGCTTCAGCGTAAGAAGGGGGCAAACCGGAGACTTTGCATACACGGCTGAAGGCGATGGGATTTCCAGAAAAGGGCTGCCTGCGCCAAGGCGACCACGCGAACGCCGACCCGCAGATACGTGTTCCCTCCGGCCCCCGTTCAGGAACTCTGAACTTCTTGCGCCGGCAATGGTCTGCTCTTATCGGGGAGCGAGGGATCAAGGAAAGCGAGTGCGTGAGGCGGCTTGATGACGCGGGTCCCTTCCCGTCGTTGCTGTTCTGCGATCTGCTCATGCAAGTGCCGCATTTTCGTCCAGTGCAATTTTGGACGAAAATGGTGTTCCGCGTGATACCCATTGTTAAACCAGAGCGCGTTATAAATCTTTTCGTAGGAACTCACACCCCAGGCAATCGGTTTATCGGGATTCCCGCCATAGTGCAGGAAGTAACCGTTCAGATACGATAAACAATGCCCAAGATAATAGAACGGCAGGAAGTACAGAATAAATCTCCAGTTCAGAACTCCCATCAGGACAAAGAAACAGAGGAAGGCCGCGATCTCAAAAACGCCCCAGTACGCGTCCGGGCGGCTCTTTCGTTTGATCTCCGCAAAGATAGCTTTGGGATCGTCCCGCAAGTAGCTGAGAAAAATGTAGCTCCAGACGTTCTCGGCCTCCCCATCGTGTCCATGGCGGTAGATCGATAACCAATCCACGGTTTCCCCTTGTTCATCGGGCCTGTCGCTGTTCCCCATATGATGCCGATGATGCACATACTTGTAGAATGTTTGGGAGAATCCAAGTGTGACGGACTCCAACACTGCGAATATCCGATTTAACGGACGCCAACTGAAATACGGGTTGTGGATAAAATTGTGCGAGATCCCGTTGATGTTCCACGAGACGCTAATCGAATAGACGATGCCAAGGCAAACCAGAACCCACCAGGGAGCCACTGGAAAGAGCGCGAACAAGGTCAGCACATAGGCAAAATGCAAAACCCCGCAGAGGGCCGGCAACGCATCCCATTTCGAGTAGGCCAAAATCTTCATACCAAGTGAACCCATAAAGTAATCCGGTCGAATTCGCCAGGACAGAATTCAGGAGCCGGGGGAAACGGGTCGACGCGGGGCACTCCCGTCGTAAGCAAAGCGTCCGCTTTGCCCTCTAGTCACGCGGAAGTTGGAGGGGCTGCCGCCCGAATTTCCTGCTAACGGAAGGCTATCTGGCGCGTCGTCTCGGGAGTCGCCTCGACCCTGCAGTCCCTCCGCGTGAGAGAGGCCAAAGCGAGAGGTTTTGCTTACAATGGGACCGCCCGCGCCGACCCGTTTCCCCTACGTCCGGAGATCTCTGTCCTTCGTCTCGGGCACGAAGAGCACCCCGACCGCAAAAGTCACTAGAGCAACAATGATGGGATACCAGAGGCCCGCATAAATATTCCCGGTCGCGAAGCTCACGGACGCTGCGATAAATGGCAACAGGCCGCCAAAAATGCCGTTGCCGATGTGGTACGGGAACGACATCGACGTGTAGCGAATCTCGGTAGGGAACAGCTCAACCAGAAAGGCGGCGATTGGTCCGTAAACCATCGTGACATAGAGCACCAGGATGAACAGCGTAAGAATCGCGGCCGGGAAATTGACTTTTGCCGGGTCAGCCACCTTGGGATACTCTGCGGATGCCAAGGCGGCGCCGAGCGCCTTCGCGTCGTAACCCTGCAGCTGCTTGGAACCGATGGATATCTTCAGGCCGCTACCTCCCTCCGGCGGCCTGACCGCGAACGAATAGCCGCGCGCATTGAGATCCGCCTTGACCTTGTCCAAATCGGGACCGTCTGCGCCCGATACCACGATCGGCGAGTTGTTCATCGCTGTCGCCAAGGCCGGATTGACGGCCCTGGTGAGCTGATGGAAAAGCGGAAAATAAGTCAGGGCTGCCAGTAAGCACCCGGCCATGATGATGGCTTTGCGCCCGACCCGATCGGAAAGCCAACCGAAAAAGATAAAGAACGGGGTGCCGATCAAGAGGGAAATGGCGATCAATTCGTATGCCGTCGTGTAATCCTTAAGGCTGAGTGCACCCTGAAGGAAGAACAAGGCATGAAACTGCCCTGTATACCAGACGACGCCTTGGCCGGCCGTCGCGCCGAACAGTGCCAGGAAGACATACTTTGCGTTCGGAAGTTTTACGAAACTGTCGCGCAATGGAGCCCGCGACCCTTTGCCCTGCGCCTTCATTTCTGTGAAGAGTGGCGATTCCTGGAGTTTCAGCCGGATGTAAATGGAGACCCCAAGCAGCACGACTGAAAGCAAGAACGGAATTCGCCAGCCCCAGGCTTTGAAATCATCTGCCGAAAGCCAGTGCCGGCAAATAAAAATGACAGCCAGCGAAAGGAAGAGGCCAAGGGTGGCGGTTGTTTGAATCCAGCTGGTATAAAGACCGCGTTTACCATGAGGGGCATGCTCAGCGACATAGGTCGCCGCGCCTCCGTATTCCCCGCCGAGCGCCAAGCCTTGCGTGACGCGCAGCAAAAACAGAATGATCGGCGCGATCCAACCAATGGCGGCAAAGGTGGGAAGTACTCCGACCAGGGCCGTCGAAAGACCCATCACGGTGATGGTGATTAGAAAGGTATATTTTCGCCCGACTAAATCTCCAATTCGACCGAAAAAGAGCGCTCCGAAAGGCCGAACAACGAAGCCGACCCCGAAGGTCAGGAGGCTGGTCAGGAGTGCTGTAACTGGATTTCCGGGCGGAAAAAACAGACCGGCAAAAAATACCGCCAAGCTGCCATAAATATAGAAATCGTACCATTCAAAGACCGTCCCCAACGAGGAGGCGATAATTACCAGGCGTTGTTTGGCCTGAAGTTCGCCTTGGGTCAATTCTGACGCGGAGAATACTGGAGTAGACATACAGTTCTGGGGGAGATGGTGCTTCCGGCCAATGAGACGAGCCGGTCGGCTCGAGAAACGTAAGCCTCCGGAACCTGCTTAAATGTCACCAGGAAAAACACTGGGATGTTGCATAAGTTATTCGGGCGCTTAGGTCAAGACAATTAACGTTCAACGTTCCGCGTTCGGGGAGTGCGAAGCGTCCCACTTGCCTCTTAAAACCTGAAGGAAACCGTTGAAACGCGGAACATTGTCTCAGGCTTGCCGGCATGCAAGGCGAACTACCTGGTTCACCTCGGCTATGACGAAGCAAAGCGCTTCGCTTGCACCGCCAAACGTCAACCCTGTTCGGCGCCATGCGAGAGTATCTTCGACAGAAACTGCTGGGCGCGATCAGTTCCCGGAGACTTGAAAAAATCTGTTTTAGGTCTGTCTTCGACAACCTCGCCGTGGTCCATGAAAATAACCCGATTGGCTACTTCTCTTGCGAACCCCATCTCGTGGGTGACCACCATCATGGTCATTCCCTTTTGGGCCAGCACCACCATTACATCGAGCACTTCTTTGATCATCTCAGGGTCGAGCGCGGAGGTTGGTTCGTCGAACAGCATCGCGACCGGGTCCATGGCCAGAGCTCGCGCGATCGCTACCCGCTGCTGTTGACCTCCTGATAATTGCGCAGGAAATTTCTGCGCGTGGGTGGTTAGACCCACCATCTCGAGGAGCTTCAACGCCTTTTCCGTTGCCTCCTCATTCTTCCGCCCCAAAACCTTGCACTGAGCGATGGTGAGATTCTGAATGACCTTAAGATGCGGAAACAATTCAAAATGCTGGAATACCATCCCTACCCGCGAACGAAGCTCGGAAAGGTTCGTCTTACGGGCCCCCACGGAGAGGTCATTGATCAGTATTTCACCTTCCTGAAAAGCCTCCAGCCCGTTGACGCATTTGATCAAAGTCGATTTGCCCGAGCCGGAAGGTCCGCAGACGACAACCACTTCGCCGCCGGCGACTTCCGCGCTGCACTGCTTGAGCACCTGAAACTCGCCGTACCATTTAGAGACTTTTCTTATTGAGATCATGAAGCAAGTTTCGCTTGGAGTGCACGAACCAGCATCGAGGCGCTGAACGAGATCACAAAATAGACCGCTCCGGCAAAGAGAAGCATTTCCACCAGAGTGCCGTCTCGGTTTCCCGTGTTGTAAGCGACCCCGAAAAATTCCGCTAATCCGATGACATAAACCAACGACGTATCCTGGAAAAGGATAATAGCCTGGGTCAGGAGTAAAGGAATCATGCGCCGAAATGCCTGCGGCAGAAGGATCAAACGCATCGTCTGACCCTTCGTCATCCCAAGAGCCAATCCTGCCGAAACCTGTCCTCTGGAGACGCTCTGAATTCCCGCTCGAATGATTTCGGCATAGTACGATGCTTCGAATAACGCAAAAGCGACAAACGCCGAAAGAAGCCGGATATCCATCGAAGGCTGGCCCATCAAATTGCTGATCAATTGCGGTACCAGCAAATAAAACCAGAGCAGCACCATCACGAGCGGAACCGACCGAAATCCATTGACATAGAATGTCGCGAGATTGGAAAGGGCCCAATTTCCGGATAGCCGCAAAAGGGCAATCACCGTCCCGAGTACAATCCCGACGACGATGGCCACTGCGGTAATTTCCAGTGTCCGCTGCATTCCCTGCCATAAAAAAGGAAGCGCTCCGGGAATTGAACTCCAATCAAACTCGTACATTTAGCCTTTCCCTCCCACATATCCGGGCAAGCGGGCAGCTCGTTCGATAAACCGGGACGCGATCATCACGGTGATATTGATGATGCCATAAAGCAGGGTCACTGCGATGAACGCCTCGTACCAATGGGCGGTGAACTCACCGAGCTGCTGGCTCTGCCGCGACAATTCCGCCAGCCCGATGGTGGAGGCTACAGCCGAGTTTTTGATCGTGTTCAAAAACTCCGACGTCAAGGTTGGCACGATGATTCGATAGGCCACCGGCAGCAGAATCAGCCGATAAACCTGCCACCGGTTAAACCCTAGCGCTAAACCAGCTCCCCGCTGTCCGCTTCCGAGAGCGTTGATGCCCGAACGCACCTGCTCGGCCACGCGTGCCGCCGTAAAAAAGCCAAGGCATAACACTCCGGAGATGAGTTGTTGAAGCAACGGACTTAAAGCCTGCTTAAACAAGGTTCCGAGGCCCGGAACGATTTCGGGAAGGACAAAGTACCAGAGAAACAACTGCACCAGCAGCGGAATGTTTCGGAAAATCTCCACATAAGCGGTGCCTAGGGCGGGGAGAAATTTCCCAGGGAAAGTTCGTAGCACCCCGATCATTGAGCCGACCACAAAGGCCAGAATCCAAGAGAGAACCGACAAAAGGAGAGTCCATTCAAGACCGACGATGAGGAAGCGAAAATAGGTACCGCTCCCATCGAAAGCCGGTTTGAAAAAAATACTCCAGTCCAAGCCGGCAGCGAGTGTGACCATCGATTCCCAAGTTCCAAGCTCTTCCGAGAAACGCTTATTGAAACGCTTTGTCGTTCGGGTTCTGAAAAAGCGCTTTCATATCGTCGCTCAGAGGAAGCTCCAGGTTCAGGCCCTTGGGCGGGATGGGCGATTCAAACCATTTCTGATACAACTGCGCGGCCTCGCCCGAGGTCTCGGCTTTTGCGATCGTCTCGTCGACCAACGCCTTGAATTGATCATCGCCTTTCGGCATCATCATTCCGTAGGCTTCCTTGGATTGAGGAGTTCCGACAATGATCCAGTCCGCCGGCTTCTTCGCCTTGGCACGCTCTCCGGCCAGGAGGGCATCATCAAGCATAAAAGCGACCGCGCGGCCGCTCTGCAAGGTGAGGAAGGATTCGCCATGATCCTTGGCGCTGATGATATTCATCTTCATATCCTTTTTCTCGTTCATCTCGCGAATTAAACGCTCGGAAGTGGTTCCGGCAGTGACGACCACGTTTTTGCCTTTCAGATCCGGAAAATCCTGGATTCCAGAATCCTTTTTGACCAGCAGTCGCGTGCCAATGATGAACATGGTGTCTGAGAAGGCGACTTGTTGCTGGCGCTCAAGATTATTGGTCGTCGATCCGGATTCGATGTCGATCGTTCCGTTCTGAATGAGTGGGATTCGGTTTTGTGAAGTGACCGGGATCAGTTTGACCTGAAGCTTCGGCAGATTCAGTTTTTTTTTGACCGCGTCGACCACCATCATCACCAGGTCTTGCGAATACCCGATCACGTCGTTCTTATCGTCAAGGTAGGAAAAAGGGATGGATGATTCCCGGTGGCCGGCAGAAATAGATCCAGCGTCCCTGATCTTTTTGAGCGTTCCGGTCAGATCATCGGCCGCAAAAGCCCCGACGGATCCACCTAACACGCAGAGGCTGAAGAAGGCGAAAAAATAATTTTTAATGGTTAAAGCATTTACCATAGCGGACGGGAGTATATGTCCCTGGAGTGGACTTTGTCTCGCAAAAAGCACCTTAGCAATCGGTGTTAGTCAGGAGCAAAGCAGGCCCGGTTTTGCCGCCTGCCGTTTGCCTGTCCTGTTCCCGAACAGCCCGTTGGCACGAGAAAATTGTTGATGAAATAGCGACCCGGCCTCGTCTTTTAAAACAGAGTACGTATGAAAACCTCTTGGACCCCCTCTCTGGTACTGATCTTCATTTATCTTGGGATTGTCTGCTCTATGGGTCAGGAAATCCGCATTGAATCAGCCTACTATGGCGCGCCCAACCGAACGGGCGTCGACGTGACTCGGCGAGTCCAACGATTTGCGGACTACGGGGAGCCTTTCCGGGTGGGAAACGAAACGTTGAGCATCGATCCCTCACCAAACCACCTGAAGGCTCTGGTGGTAATCTATGACGTGAAGGGCCGCCGTATTTCGGACGCGGTACGGGAAGGCGACGTATTTTACTTCAAGACCCTCGGGGAATTGGACCGCCCAGAAAGCCGCAAGGCTCCGAAAAAGAAGAAGGAATACTGAATCGTAATCGTCGTGGGGGGTAGGTACTTCCGCCAAACGGGTGGGCATTTGTTATCACCTGGACCAGCATCGATTCAAAGATCGAGAACGACGACGGTGGAAGGAATAGGGGGCCGAAGGCGCCACCCAACCAAGCTCGGAACGTAGGCGTTAACTTATCGCAGCGGCAGGGAGGTGCCGTGACGCATTTATGCCGGAGGGATTAAAACGAGGGTAGCCTGGCACGAAGTGCCTGGGAAAAAGAAAAAAGACGCGTCTAGTCCCGTAGGGACGGTTGATC
>JAFAKL010000432.1 GCA_019235445.1 Verrucomicrobiota bacterium
AAAGCCTGGCGTTTGTGTAGCGCCATGTATCCAGGAGGCGGAGGACGAAAGACGATTACGATTCTAAGAAAGATGGGACCAGGAGAGAGCCACGACTCGCAGAGCAGTTTGCTTGTGCTGACCTCTGATTTAGAGTCGGTCTTCTAGTCCCCGGTCCCTCCTTTCTCGCATTCGTCCGAAATCGTCCTCGTTTGCAGAATCCTCGATGCAGACGCGCCGGTCACTGAACCAGGGCCGGGACCGCTGCAGAACCGGTTGGTTGAAGCGTCGTGGACACCTTGCCGGCTCTGGCGGCGCGCAATCTTGCCCGCCTCTCCTCTTGAATCGACGCCAGCTTCCGTTGTTGTTCGGCGTCGAGAATGCCATCTAATGCGCTGTCGTATTTTTGCCGGGCCTCGGAGAACTTCTGGCGCTTTGTGTGCGAATCGAGAGAGGCGTCACTTTTGATGACCTCCATCTCATTCACATAAACATCAATGATCGGTTTGACTTTCTCCACTTGCTCGTCGGTGAGCGCAACGTCCTTGCGAAGGCGCGTCAACTTAGCCCGTTTGATTGATTCGGGATTGCCAGTCTTCTTCGTTTGCAACGGCGGCCCGACCTGAGCGGCAGTTGGTTGCTCAGCCGACGAGAGAGTGGATTGGCCGGAGGCAACGCTCCAGGGACCGCAGACTGCAAATAACATAACGGAATATATTAGTGTTTTCATCAATAAATAAAAACATATATTTTCAGAGTTGTAAACCTGAAATTTTTTGAAAACGCTTCCTCGATCGGATTCGATTGCCTTCGCGGCCAAGATGGGACCGGCAAAAAAAGCCTCACCCTTCCAGCTCTCAACGAAGTTCGCGCGCCGCGCCCGGCGCACCGGACTAATCGCCCCAATGTCTTTTGAGCATCTCTTTAGCGGCGTCGCGCCGGTCCTCAAGGTCGTTTTTGAGCTGCTCTAATCGCTTTATCTCTGTCCTGAGCTGTTCCTTACGCCATCCCTCCGCTCGGTCCTTCAGGTCTTCCAATGCGTCGATCTGACGCTCCAGCATTTTTTCCTTTGCGTCCCACTTCTTATCGAATTCATCGAACGCGGCGTCCCGTCTGCGCTTCAACGCATCTTCCTCGGAGTCAGATTCTCCGCGGAAGCCAAACATGGCAAGGCGGAAAAACCCAAAAGGACGGCTTCGCCGGGATGCCCAGTAAGTTCGGCCGGGCTGCGGATAGCCGTAGACGTGAACGGGTGTACCCACTTTCGCCTCACGGAAAAATTCGATAGCGTACTTTTCCGGCATTCTGACACACCCATGAGAATCGGGATAGCCAGGGAGAAACCCGGCGTGCAATCCGATCGCCGGATGAAACTGGATGTAGTAGCGCATCGGCGCTTTCACGAACTCCAACCCGCTGGGAACCTTCTTGTAGATATCAGCGTCTGGAACCACGATCTGCTTAGTGACTGGATCGCCAAAAAAGCCATAGAAGCTCGAAGCATGGTTCACATCTTTATCCGTGACGCGGAAATTCCCGGTCGGCGTCTCATGGCCTGGACGACCTGAACAGATGGGAGCACGCAGGACCACCTGTCCGTGCTCCATCAAGTAGGCTTCCTGATCGGTCAGATCGATCTCAATCGCGCGCTGGGCGAAGCAATAAAGGGTCCAGGTAAAAAAGATCCCGCCGAAAACTAGAAATTGTTTCATCCGCTTCCAGGATGGAATTGATAGCCGGTTCCCGGAAAAAATCGATTTCAATCGATCACGCAAAATCGAGGTGTGCAGATTTCCTGCGCTCGATGAGAGCGTCGATCTCTGCCTCTGGCGCAACGAAAACAGATCATCCGGGCATTCCGTTATGGCCGTATGGTTCACATAGGGGCGCTTCGCTCGCGGCTTGAAAAACAGCCAACCGGCCGCGGCCCGGGAGGGTTGCGTTGAGAATGGGCCGGCGGCTGCGTTGCTCGTCGGTTACGTATCGCTCTAGAAATGCGCCCTTTGACGCCAGTCCGGCTCGGACCGCCTTGCTGGCAGCCCATTTTGATCGCAACGAAGCCCAAGGGATTTAGGAGGCGGTACACTAGGAAGAGAGTTCCCAACAGGAAGGCAACGGCGTTCGCAAAAGAGCCAGCAACAGCACTAGAATAATCACACCGAGGGCAAGAACGAGCCAAACCGGCTGAACGCTGACCAAGCGAGGTGGAGTGGCAACCGGTTCCCACGGGAACATCCGCGGCTGATATTTTCGGAGGTCGAGCGTCGTTGTTGCAAACGCGGGCTCGACTTCCGGAAACGGTTCAAAAGTCCGCTGGCACTCCTGACAAATGGTCGCTTCCTCGCCAACCTTCGCGCCACAGATTCCACAGAGAATGATCAATCGCTCTTCGCCCACCGGAAACAGTCTTCCAGCGTTTGTCCTTTGGCAACCGCTCGTTCTCTAGTGCACCAAGTCCCTGATTGGTATAGCGGCGCCGCCGCGTATTTCGGCTGGATGCACGAAGCAAAGAGGGAGAATACCCGCTGAGGTCTTCGACCGATGAGCGACGAAGCAGCCGGCCGAAAGATGCGCGGCCCGAAGGGTTGCGATGAAAATGGGCCGGCGGCTGCGTTGCTCCTCGGTCACGTATCGATTCAGATATGTTCCCTCCCACCGCCAGTCCGGGTCGGACCGCCTTGCCGGAGGCCCATTTTGATCGCAACGCCGCTATACCAGTCACGGACTTGGTGCACTAGTGTCCTGTCCCCTCAATGCTCCGGCAGCTTCTCCCTGTTTGGCTTCGGCGCCCATATTCGCTTGGAACGGTTGGATTTTGATTGCTAAGATTGTGTCCCGACGAAAATTGCTGGTAAATTTCAATTGCAGGTTTCAGAGGATGGCCGAATCGCTGGAGTTAGAGCACTATCAACTACTGACCAATTCAGACGGTTCTCTCATGGAATTAGGGCGCGGCAGTATGGGAGTGACTTACAAGGCCTTTGATAAGAATCTGCATTGCTACGTCGCGTTGAAAGTCATCACGGGCAGCCTTCTGGACAACGAAAACGCAGCAGAACGTTTTCTGCGCGAAGCGCGAGTTGCGGCACGGTTGCGTCATCGAAACGTGGCTTCGGTTTTCCACCTGGGCAAGCACGGAGACAGCTATTTTTATGCGATGGAATTCATCGATGGCGAAACCGTCTTCTCAAAGGTGAAACGCGAAGGACCGCTTGACTGCCTCTTCGCATTGGATATTGCCCAACAAGTCGCCTGTGCGCTCATCGCGGCGGAAGAACAACACCTGGTCCACCGGGATATCAAGCCTTCAAACCTGATGCTGGTACGCGAGAGCGATGGCGAAATTCTGGCCAAGGTCATTGATTTCGGACTCGTAAAATCGGCGGTGATCGAATCGACCTCAGCGGGTCATCTCACCCTGCCTGGTTTCGTCGGAACACCCTACTTTGCCAGCCCTGAGCAACTCGACCGCCAGTCTGAAGATATCCGATCGGACATTTATTCGCTGGGCGTCACCCTTTGGTACATGCTCACAGGAAAGCCGACTTTCACGGGTTCGATTGCCAGCGTGATTGCACAGCACCTGGAGAAAAAACCTGCCTTCGACTCGCTGGCGATTTTGCCCGCGCAAGTGGTTGCTGTGCTGCGGCAAATGCTCGAGAAAGATAAGACCAAGCGGATACAAACGCCTTCGGAACTACGGTCGGAACTACGGTCTTGCATCGTGAACCTGTCCGCGCGGGCGCCCACCGCTCGGCCGGAAAGCAACCCCGGGGAAACGTTCGAAACGATCGAACTGACCAGCGCACGCACACCGGACTTAAGACCGCAACCAGGCGCACTGCTCAAGAACCGCTATCGCCTGATTGAAGATCTTAATCCGGCGAATCCGGGCCACACCTTCCACGCAGAAGACGCACTGACCAGGACGCGCGTCACGGTGCGTGTTTTCTTAGCAGATCCTGCGGTTCTCGCGCAGATTGATGAAGAAGCGCATCGCATCAAAGGCATCTCTCATCCGAACTTCATTCAAATCTTCGCGATTGAACGCGAGCGGAATATCGGGTTTATCGTGCTCGAATGGCTGGAAGGCTTTCCGCTGGTCGAGCTTTTGCGCGCACGCCGGGCTCTGACACTGCGCGAAATGCTGTTGCTGCTTCAGCAGACCGCGCCCGCCGTCGATGCGGCACGAGAAGCGCAGCTGACCGTAGAGATGAAACTGCGCGAAATATTCCTGCATTTCCCCGAAAGTTTCGCAGAACCAGTTCCGAACGTTCTGCTGCGGTGCCCGCTGGACGAATGGCCGTCGTTTGTCATCAAGATGAACCCGCTGGGAAAGATCAGAGCACTTGAATCCTCCGCCATCCCTGTTGAGGAGCAGACCATCGTTTCCGAGCTGAAACCTCAGCGGGACGTGGTGCAACTTGGCATCCTTACCTATGAATTGCTGGGCGGAAAAGCCGGCGGGTTTGCCCCCTTGGCAAGTGTGTCAGAACAAGGCAATGAAGTTCTCCGGAAATGCCTCACACCGGACAGTGGCTTTTCCACAGCCGCCGAGTTTTACGACTCGTTGCGCGAGGTCGCAAATACACCGTCGAAACCCGTGCCAAAGCCGGCTGAGAAACCGGAATCGGAGCAACTCGCCCAGCCAGGCCGGGCAGTTTCCCCAGGCAGCAGGACCGACCCAGCGCCGAGCCAGAGCGTACCCCTTTTTGAGCCGGTTCCGCCCTCCAAGAACCTCCTTTGGCTCGTGTTGGGAGCAGTGATGGCCGTTCTGCTCGTCTTCGGAGCGATCTGGATCTTCCTGCTCGCCAATCCGAATCCGGGAGCGAACCAGGAATCGCAGGCGGGCA
>JAFAKL010000001.1 GCA_019235445.1 Verrucomicrobiota bacterium
CTCGTGCTCGTTAACTCTGCACTACGCGAGTTCATTTCAGCAGCACCAATGTATACACACCCGAGATTTGGCGCACGGCTATCGAGGGCGAGAACGACGACGACAACGGGGAGAGGACTCTAAGGACGAGAGGGAGATCGCAAGCGCCCTTAGCACCATCTCAGGGCGCAGTCCTACTCCGTCCGGTGGGTGAGGTGCGATCTCTTGAGAGCAAGAGGCTGGCGGGCGTGCGAGTTACCGATGCGATTGATTGTCTTTGGACTCACTCTCAGTTCTTCTTGGGGGAACGGCCATGCAACCTTATGGCGCGGCCTGGGGGGAGCTCTGGCCAGACGCGGACATGAAATTGTTTTCTTTGAACGCGACGTCCCTTACTACGCGCAGAATCGAGACCTTTTTGACTGGGCCGCCGGAGAGCTGGTTCTGTACGAGAACTGGCCACTCGTGGCAGAAAAGGCGAGAGCCGAAGTCGAAAAAGCCGATGCGGTCATTGTCACGTCGTTCTGCCCCGATGCGCTCGCTGCAGCGGATTTGGCCTTGGGTTCCGCGGCCGGGCTGAACATTTTTTATGATCTGGATACTCCCGTTACTTTGACAGAATACCGAAAGACCAGAGCCGTTCCCTACATCCCGCCAGACGGTTTTCGAAGGTTCGATCTGGTGTTGAGCTTTACCGGCGGTCAGGCCCTCGAAGAGTTGAAACGGCTCCTGGGGGCCCGGGAAGTGGCGACATTGTACGGACACGTGGATCCGGAGGTTCACCGTCGCTTGCCGCCCAGCGAAACATACCGCGCGAGTCTTTCTTACCTTGGCACCTTCGCCAGGGACCGGCAGCCATCCTTGGAACGGCTGTTTGTTGAACCTGCTCGAATGTTGCCGGAGAAGCGATTTCTAATCGGAGGTGCATTATATCCCCAAGATTTTCCTTGGGGGTCGAACATTTACTTCGTCCGACATTTACCACCGGCCGAGCATCCTTCGTTTTTCTCCTCTTCGGACCTCACCTTGAACGTGACTCGCGCTCCGATGGCCGAAATGGGTTTTTGCCCATCTGGAAGACTGTTCGAAGCCTCCGCTTGCGGCACCGCGATCCTTTCAGATTACTGGCGAGGCATTGAAGAATTTTTTAAGCCGGGTGAAGAGATTCTACTGGTCGAGCAAACGAAGGATGTTGTCGACGCTTTACGCCTGGACTCCGATAAAGTGGCCGCGTTTGCGTCAGCCGGACGTCATCGGACTCTGGCTCAACACACCTCTGAACATCGAGCCCAGGAATTCGAAAATGTACTCGCCCGTTTGTGAGGAGTTACACTGATATGTGGGGTATTATTCCAGCCGCCGGCGAAGGAAAGCGAATTCAACCGCTCGCCTTTTCCAAAGAGCTGCTGCCCATAGGATGCGACCACACGGAGGAACGGAAAAAGCCGCGAGCGGTGAGCGATTTCATTGTCGAACGACTCGCGATTGGAGGAGCGAAAAAGATCGCCTTCGTTATCTCTCCAAACAAGTGTGATATCCTTCGCTACCACGGCTGCGCTCGAGAGGAAACCCTTTTCGTCTACCTGGTACAACCTCGTCCCCTGGGGCTATGTGATGCCGTTTTCCGGCCAGTCGAGGTGATCCCGGCGGGTGAACAGGTTTTGGTTGGGTTACCCGATACCATCTGGTTTCCGGCCGACGGATTCAGACGTCTTCCTGATGATTTCTTGTCCTTCCTCTTATTCCCAGTTGCTGCTCCGGAAAATTTCGACGCTGTCGTGCTTGACGCAGAGGGAGCGGTCCGGGTGATTGAGGTCAAACAGAAGAACGCCACGACCAATTGGATCTGGGGCGCCATCAAGATGAGCACGGCTATCTACCGGGAGCTTTACCGTCTTTGGATTCAACGGGAACGGAAGGACGAATTCCTCGGGACCCTGGTGAATGCATGGATTGCCAAAGGGGGTCGCGCCTACGGATTTCGGGAAGGCACGGACTATCTGGATGTTGGCACAGTGGACGGTTTTCACCGGGCCTTTTCGCAGCTGATGGCGAATCCATCCGGAGAGGCGCTCGCGCATCAGAAGGAGTGACGTCGCAGTGGAACCCCTGTCTCCGTCGCTCAAGATGCTGGAAGAAACATATTCCGTCGGACCGGGTCCCCGACGAATCCTGGTTTTCGCGCCTCATCCTGACGATGAAATCATTGGCGCATTCTCGATCCTGAACCGATCCCGTGCGGCCGGTTTTCTCGTCTTCGTCACCGATGGCGCGCCGGTCAAGGCGGGTAATGAACGGACGAGGATTCAGTGCGAGCGACAGCGGGAGTCGGAAGAGGTCGCGTCCTTTCTCGGAATTCCACCTGACCA
>JAFAKL010000018.1 GCA_019235445.1 Verrucomicrobiota bacterium
TGGCCAGCCGCACCCTCGCCCGCCATTCCCTGCTGAGAGCGGACTTTGGGGATTTCCCACCTTAATCAACAACGTCGAGACTTTCGCCAGTGTAGTACCCATCCTGGAACGCGGCCCTGAGTGGTATGCCAGTCTCGGCACGGAAAAGAGCAAGGGGACAAAGGTCTTCTCTTTGACTGGCAAGGTCCGGAACAGCGGGCTCATTGAAGTCCCGATGGGAATCACCATCCGCGAGATCGTCGAAGAAATGGGTGGAGGTGCACCTGAGGGGGCTTCAGTCAAAGCTATTCAGACCGGTGGCCCTTCCGGCGGTTGCATTCCCGCCGCGCTTTTTGAAACGCCGGTAGATTATGAATCCTTGGTCGGCCTCGGGTCGATTATGGGTTCGGGCGGAATGGTGGTCATGGACGAACACACGAATATGGTCGACGTCGCCCGCTTCTACATGCAGTTCTGCATGGAAGAGTCTTGTGGAAAATGCATTCCGTGCCGTGTCGGAACGGTGGAAATGTACAAGCTCCTGACAAAGATCGTCGACCGGCGCGGAACTCTGAAAGACCTGGAGCAGTTGGAGGAGCTTTGCGACCTGGTTAAGCACACCAGCCTTTGCGGACTCGGACAAACCGCCCCTAACCCTGTCCTCAGTACACTTCGTTATTTCCGCAACGAATACCTCCAGCTGCTTCAGCCAGACGGCGATACCATGCAGAAGAATGATTATCAGGACGAACCTTCAGCCTTTGCTAACGCAAATGGCTCAGCCAATAGCGAACGGACAGATCATGGCCGCTAAGACTCTAACCATAAACGGAAAGCATCTCAGCGCAGAGGAAAGCGCGACTGTTTTAGAGGCCGCATCCGAGGCCGGGATCGAAATCCCTACCCTATGCCGCTTGGAAGGCTTAAGCGAGGTGGGAGCTTGCCGTCTTTGCCTGGTCGAATTAACCGGCTCCAGCAAGCTACTCCCGGCTTGCGTGACCAAGGTGGCAGAAGGGATGGAAGTCAAAACAGACACAGAGCGCCTCCGCAGATATCGTCTCATGATTCTGGAGTTGTTATTTGCGGAACGGAACCATGTCTGCTCAGTCTGCGTTGTCAACGGCCTCTGTGATCTGCAAAGCCTCGCCCAGCAGCTGGGGATAACCCACGTCCGATTTCCTTACCTCTACCCTAAGGTCTCCGTCGACGCCTCGCACGATCGTTTTGTCCTCGATCAAAACCGTTGCATTCTCTGCACCCGCTGCGTGCGCGTTTGTGATGAAATTGAAGGCGCTCATACCTGGGACGTGATGGGCCGCGGAACCAACTCGCGCGTGATTACCGATCTGAACGAACCCTGGGGCAGTTCGGAAACCTGCACTAGCTGCGGCAAGTGTGTGCATGTCTGCCCTACTGGAGCTCTCTTTGAGAAAGGCCGATCCGTGGCCGAGATGCAGAAGCGGCGAGAATTTCTTCCCTATCTGAAGTTAATGCGGGAGCAGCGAAAATGAACAAGCCGCGCCTCGCCACCGCTTGGCTGGATGGCTGTTCGGGATGTCACATGTCGATCCTCGATCTGGATGAACGATTGATCGAGTTGGCGCGCTTCGCAGACATCGTCTATAGCCCTCTGGTTGATGCGAAAGAATACCCGGAGGACGTTGACATTGTCCTGGTCGAAGGCGCAGTCAGCAGCGACGAAGACCTGAAAAAAATACATACCATTCGCCGCCGCACAAAAACACTGGTCTCGCTTGGCGACTGTGCGGTCACCTCCAATGTTCCGGGAATGCGTAACCGGTTCCCGATCGACTCCGTTACGCACCGTGCCTACTTCGAAAATGCCCAGTTCAATCAACAGGTGCCGCGTCAAGTCATTCCACCGCTGCTGCCAACTTCAAGGCCAGTCCACGAGTTCGTCAAGGTAGACCTTTTTGTCCCTGGATGTCCGCCCTCCGCTGATACCATTCACTTTGTCCTGACCGAACTTCTGTCCGGAAAAGCGCCGGACCTCACCAACAAAACCCGCTTCGGAGCGTAGCAGATTATGCTTAGAGAAATTGTGATCGATCCGGTCACCCGCATCGAGGGCCACTCTAAAATCACTATCCAGCTCGACGAGCAGGGAGAGGTGCAAGACGCAAAATTCCACGTGACTCAGTTTCGAGGATTCGAGAAATTTTGCGAGGGACGTCCGTTTACTGAGATGCCCTCATTGACGGCGCGGACCTGTGGCATCTGCCCCGTCAGCCATTTGATGGCTTCGGCACAGGCTTGCGATGCATTGCTGGCGGTAGAGATTCCGCCGGCTGCAGTGAAACTCCGGCGGATCATGAACCTCGCCCAACTTGTTCAGTCGCACGCGCTAAGCTTTTTTTATCTTTCGTCGCCAGATCTGCTCCTTGGCATGGACGCAAATCCGGCAAAGAGAAATATTCTCGGAGTCAATGAGGCACATCCAACTCTTGCCAGAGACGGCATCGCGCTACGAAAGTTTGGTCAGGAAGTCATCGCGCTGCTTGGCGGCAAGCGAATCCATCCGGCATGGGTGGTGCCTGGAGGCGTCAGCGAGCCGCTCTCGGGAGACAAACGGGAAAGGATATTAGCCATGATTCCGAATGCCACTGCCCTGATCGAGCGCACACTCTGCTGGTACAAGAACGTACTCGAACAATTTCGTGACGAAATCCAGGCGTTCGGACATTTCCCCAGCATGTTCATGGCGCTCGTCACTCCGACAGAAGCCGGCCACCGCCCGGTACAACTCGAACACTACAACGGTGTATTACGTTTTATAGGCGCGTCTGGTAATATCGTGGCGGATCAAATTGATCCAACACTCTACCAGGTTTATATCGCCGAGTCGGTCGAGCCGTTTTCCTATCTCAAATCCCCCTATTTCAAACCAAACGGTTATCCGGGTGGTATTTACCGGGTTGGTCCCCTGGCCCGATTGAATGTCGTTGACAGTTGCGGGACGTCTAAAGCCGACCGGGAACTCACTGAGTTCCGCTCGCTGGTACCTGGCGTCATTCTCGGCTCTTTTCATCAACATTATGCTCGATTGATCGAAATCCTTTACGGAATCGAACGCATCGAAGAAATTCTCGATGAACCTGATATTCTCGATCGCCATGTCCGGGCGTTAGCCCAGCCCAACAGGCTTGAGGGGATCGGAGTCGCCGAAGCACCGCGGGGAACGCTCATTCATCATTATAAAATTGATGAGGACGGTCTGATTAAATGGGTGAACTTGATCATCGCGACCGGCCACAACAGTCTGGCCATGAACCTGAGCGTGCGCCAGGTCGCCCAGCACTATGTGAAGGCGTCGCGCTTGGAGGAAGGCATGCTCAATCGTGTCGAAGCGGTCATTCGCTGCTATGACCCCTGCTTAAGCTGCTCTACTCACGCGCTGGGCCGAATGCCCTTGCATATTCAACTCCTCGGGCACGATGGTTCCGTGCTCGATGCGGTCACGCGAAAACAGTGAAGATTAGCAGAAGGCCTACGCTGATCATCGGATACGGCAATCCGCTCAGAGGCGATGACGCATTCGGGTGGCATGCTGCCCATCGCCTGGTCACCTTGGCCCAAGGTAAATCGGTCAGGGTACTGCCGGCACATCAGCTAACTCCGGAACTGGCTGAGCCAATCAGCGAGGCCGAGTTGGTTATATTCATCGATGCCTCGCACCAAGGCGAACCCGGAGCCTGGCAGTGCAAAGATATCGCGCGGAATGTATTGTTAGCCCCGGACTGCTGGTTTGCTCATTACCTCACGCCGGTAGCTCTACTCGTTTTCGCACGGATGGTTTATGGCGCCTGCCCGCGAGCGCTACTGTTTTCATTCACCACCGAGTCATTCGGCTGCGGTGAAACGCTGACGCGCAGCGCCAAGGCAGCGCTCCCAGAAGTTTTGCAGCGCATTTTGGCAATTCTGTAATGAGTGCATATTAAAACATGTGCATGATACGGTCGAGCTAATGCTATCGCATAGGTCACCGCTCTGCCATTCTCCACTGTCGAGTTAACGGGCACAAATTTCCTTGACCCAACAGATGAAGATCTGGAGTAGATTCCGTCGCGCCTGCAACTTCGCCCAACTTCTCTCTTTCGTTAGTTGTGATCATCTCTAACCCTGTCCTTTTTTGGCAAGGCTAGTGTAGCAGGTGCAGAGCATTGCTGTTCAGGGACGTGCTTCATTTTATCAAAAGTGGCGAGACGATGTGCAGAGCTTCGGTGACTCTCAGCAATGCGACATGACCCGCAGCTTTTTGGGTATCGACTGGTGCATACTGCGTGAAAATCCCAATCACCTTCTGCGCCTGGCGATCTCCGACGATCAACTCGACTTTCACCCGGGTTTCCAGCGCCCCGATCGTCTCCTCCCCGCCCGAGACCGATAGCTGCTCCCCGCTCGGTTGTTGCACCTCCGTCACCGTAAGAGCTGCGCTAATACCGCGCCGTTCCAGCTGCAACCGGACGGAATCCAATTTCGAGGGAAGTATGATGGCTTCAATTTTTTTCATCTTTTCATCCGCGGCTGTTCGTCCAACTGACCTTTCTGGCGCACAACCAAAACTGGGCACGGGGCATTTTCCGCAATGCGGCACGCATGGCTTCCGAATACCAGATGTTCCAGCCAATGGCCGCTACACGCGCACAGAATCAACAGGTCCGCGCCCAGCCGCTGAGCTAACTTGCTGATGTCCCGGTCTGGATTGCCGTACTCAAAAAAACCGACCGATTTTGGGTATTCATGCCGCGTCTTTTCCAACAGCTGGTAGAAGTCAGCAAAGACCTTCCGGCGGTGGTGATTAAATACGTCGCAACTCCGAGTGCGAGGGATAGGATTTAAAACGTAGGGCTCCTCATACACGTGGATCAGGTTCACAGTCGAATCAAACCTCTGCGCCAGCCAGATCCCGTAATGGATGCTCGCGTGGCAATCGTTCTTCAGATCTACTGGAACAAGAATTTGCTTGAGCTTCTGAAACGAGCGACGGGCTGGAACAGCCGAACAGACCTGCGGGCTCAACAAAACGCGATCTTCAATCTTGACGACGCTTGGCATCGTGTACTCCTTTTTTAGATCAGGATGTTCCAATGTTCCTCCGTTGACCGCACCTTATTTGGCGAAAGCTCAACATCACTTGTCTGCTACCCCGAATGGCGCGAAGACAAGGCACATTTAGGATGATTCTTCGCCCCGAAGCCGAACGGGGCGGTAGGATTCAGCCCAGGGTTTTAAACGGTTTTAACCAGGTTTTAACCGTTTTAACCCCGGGGGTCCAGAGGGTAAGGACGAGGGATAAACCTCGTCCTCCCCGTTGTCGCGCTGTGCCGTGACGCATTTATCCCGGAGGGATTAAAACGAGGGTAGCCTGGCACGAAGTGCCTGGAAAAAAGAAAAAAGACGCGTCTAGTCCCGTAGGGACGGTTGATCAAGGTTTGCTCCAAATGCGTCATTCTCCTTTCCTCGAAAAATATCTCTGGGACTAGTACTAGTGAGCACATCAACCGTCCCTCCGGGACGGGTCCACTTTTCTCTTGTTTCCAGGCACTTCGTGCCAGGCTACTTTCGTTTGGTCCCTCCGGGACAGGCTACTTGCGTTTGGTCTCTCCGGGACAGGATACGCTTTTTCGTTGTAGGATTTTCCTTAAGTCAAGTTAGCGCTTAGGGATTTCACTCCGGTTCAGGGCCAGTGTCCCTCCGGGGTACCTTCTCCGGAGAGGCACCTAGGCCTGAAAATCGTCTTCGAAATGTCCAAACTCCAGCCGTTTCATTGGACGTTTCCCGGGGTTGAAACCCGGGCTGAATCCTGGAGTCCCTTCGGGGCAAAAGAACCGTCTCAAACCCTCTTAACTCAGCGCCATTCTCTGCTACCCCATTCCAATCGTTAACCTCAGGCGCCCTCCTCAACGGCAGGCACGTCCGCATGGTCCAAGTAGCAGCATCGGCGTCTCGCCCGTGAGCCCCGATTGCCGGCTCGCTTTCCACCAAGAGACTTCCGGCCGCCAGTCCGGCTCGGACCGCCTCGCAGACGACCCATTTTGAACCCCCATGAAGCCCAAGGATTTAGGAGACCGTGCACCGGTGCATCGTCTCATAAGTGGGAGGCAATCTGAGGAATGGTGAGCGTTGCGGGCTGCCTTGTTTTGATTAGCGATCGCACTATATTAGTCTTTGCCATGACTCTATTTGCTCCCCTGGATGATTGGTGGAACGGGCTTGCATTTTCGCTCCAGATTTTCTGGGCCATTGGTGTCTGCGGCCTCCTCTTGATTTTCCTCCAAAGTCTTCTCAGCCTGGTGGCCGGACATCACGGCGACTTACAGCTGGATGCCCATGAAACCCACGGCACGGGTTATTTGTCTCTCAAAACGGCTTCCGCCCTCTTAATCGGTCTCGGATTTGGTGGGGCCATATTCACTCAGAATGGATTTCCCATCCTGGTTGGTGCGTCCGGCGGTCTCATCCTTGGCATTTTGATCGCAATGCTTTACCTGGCGTTAATGAACGCACTGCATAGGCTCCGATCCGATGGTACCGCACTTCTCTGGGAGGCGATCGGACAAAGGGGCAGAGTCTACATGCGGATACCCGCCAATGAAACGGCGTCAGGAGAAATTCAAGTGGGTTTTGCCGGACGTTTCATGAATGTCAAGGCTTTCACCCGAGGCCCTGAGCTTACTCCAGGCACAGATGTCCTGGTAATTTCGGTGCACGGAGCAGACGCGCTGGAAGTCGCCAAAGTCTCTGAAAACCTAACTCTACCATAAGGAAAATATGGAGTGGCTATCGTTGATTGGGGGAACGGCGTTTTTGCTTCTGGTCACGCTGATCGGATTTCTCAGTCGTTACCGGCGCTGCCCTTCGGATCGTGTTCTTGTGGTCTACGGACGCGTTGGCACAGGTCGAAGCGCTCGGTGCCTGCATGGCGGCGCTGCCTTTATCTGGCCGGTGATTCAGGATTACAAGTATTTGGACCTTCACCCAATGTCCATTGACATTCAGTTGAACAACGCTTTGTCAAAACAGAACATCCGCGTCAGCGTCCCTTCGACTTTCACCATAGGCGTGACCACGGACAGTGACAAAATGGGCAACGCGGCCGAGCGGTTACTGGGGCTAAACAACCCCCAGATGACGCAACTCGCCAAGGAAATCATCTTCGGCCAGATGCGGCTGGTGGTCGCCACCATGCGCATCGAAGAAATCAACTCCGACCGGGATCGTCTGATTGAAGCCATCACTAATAACGTCAGCACAGAACTGGAGAAGGTCGGCTTGCGCCTGATCAATGTGAATATCCAGGACGTTACGGATGAATCCGGATATATTGAAGCCCTTGGCAAGGAAGCCTCTGCCAAGGCGATCGCGGATGCCAAAATTAAAGTGGCCGAGGCGGAGCGCGATGCGGAAATCGGCAAGGCTCTGGCCGATAAAGTGATGACCATTAGTGTCGCTACGGCGCAGGCGCAGGGTATCAAGGGCAAAAACGACGCCCAGATGCAAATTGCGCAATCCAGCTCCGAATTGCGGATCAAACAGGCGGAAGCGGCCCGGACAGCTCAAGTGGCGGAAAACCTGGCCCGGGCTGATATTGAGCGTCAAACGTTCGAGGCGACAACCAAGGCGCAGCAAGCCCGCGCCGAGATGCAGCGTAAGCAGCAGTACGCCGAGCAAGTCGTGCCGGCGGAAATCTCGAGGGAAGCGGCGATTGTCCAGGCACAGGCTGAAGCACAACGGATCACTATTGCTGCGGAAGCGGAAGGAAAGCGGATCGTAACCATCAAGCAGGCAGAAGCTGTAGCCGCCGATGCGGAAAGTAAGAGAATTCTGGCCCTCAAACAAGCAGAGGGACAGGGTGTTAAAGCGGTTCTGGAAGGGCGCGCGGAAGGATTTCGGCAACTCGTCGCTTCGTCTGGAGGCAATGCCGGGGAAGCCGTGGTCGTCCTGGTCGCGGACCAACTTCCCAGCCTCGTAGACTCGCAGATGAAGGCCATCTCGAATTTAAAGATCGACAAGGTGGTGGTGTGGGGCGGAACGGAAAGCGGGAAAAGTGGAATTTCCACTCTTCTGAAAGATCTGATCACCGGGTTGCCACCGGTCACCGACCTCGCCAAAGCAGCTGGCGTAGAGTTGCCCGCGATGCTGGGTCAAGTCCGGTCTTCCATCGATTCTTCACCCAACAGTGATCGCGCGCCTTCTGCACGTCCGCAACCAAATCAGACAAGGAACGAGGCTCCACTGGGGGAACATCGGCAGTCATGAAAAGCTTGGCAGGCTCTAGTATCGATCTAGATATGCTCGTCGCTCGTGCCTTGAAAAACAGCCAACTGACCTGTGGCGAAACCCAAGGGATTTAGGAGAAGGTACACTAGTAACTAGTACTAGCTCTCTGTCGGGAATCGAAAATACCGTGTACGATGCGTTTTGACATACCGGTCACTCATGCTGTTCAGCGCCAGCCGAGCCAGGGTGAATTTTTCAGCGAGCGTTTCGAGGACCGGTTTCCATTGTGCCTGATCCGTTTCTCGCGCCGCCAAGCTGTAAAAACGGCTTCCCGTGTGCTCGTAATCTTCCAGCGTGCGCCTGGCTTTGTACATGGTTTTTGGACGAGCTGCAAAAAGCACTGCATGTTCGGGGAAAATACCACTTAGAAACAGCGCAAGATCAGCAATGCGTTTGTAGAGCCGCGGCCGCATTTCCGGGTCAATGATCCTGGCCAGTTCGATCATGTCATCGATGTCGATATCGCTGAACCGGCTTTTGTGCCAGGCGCCCAGTTCTTTCCAGTAAATGATTCCGTTGTTTGTGCGGGCAAAGGAAGAAAGCACTTCGGCTAAGTAATCACGCACCCTTTTGTCCGAGAGTATTTTGGCCACTGCCGGGCTTTCAAAGATTGGAATAGGTTTCCCCTTGGTGTCCAGGTCAAGGATATACGCCTCCTTCTCCAATTCCTTTCGCACCCGCCGCAGGAGTACCGAGAAGAGCAGGTGTGGAGATATACGCACTAATGCTTCCTCCTCCCGAAAGAGCCGCTCCGTAAGTTTCGGATCTTCGAGCATGGGCTCCAGGAGATCCTCCCTGTTGCGAACAAGATTCACGATGTGGTCGTGATCACGACGGCTGGTGGCAACGGTTTCTACAACGAAACGCAAATCAGACTCGCTCAGGTGCAGCATCGCTTTGCTCTAGACAAGTTGGCACTCAGATTATGTCAAGTGAATGACGATTCCAAGCAGGTAGAAAGTATCCCCGAGACCAGCACGGCTGGTTATTGCGCAATGTTGCCCGCGTTGATGCCCTTGGCTAATTCAAACGAGGAGCCGACCGCGCCGACAACGCATGCCTTACGTTCCAAACCAAGGCGCTCACGGAAATAGTAAACCGGTTCGAGGCCGGTGCAGTGCGCG
>JAFAKL010000316.1 GCA_019235445.1 Verrucomicrobiota bacterium
CACTGGTTCGACCGTAGCAAGGCAAAATTAGAATTCCGGCGGATTTTGAAGGCCAAAGGGTGGGTGGCGCTCATCTGGAACGAACGGTTAGAAGGCGCTTCCGATTTCAACCGCGAGTATGAAAAGCTTCTCGTGAGCCTGGCGCCTGATTATCGAAATGTTAGTCATCGTCAGCTTGGTCTGGAGGAAATTCGTGCCTTCTTTGACCCGGGTGAAGTGGAACTACGGACATTTCGGAATGATCAAATCCTCGACAGGGAAAGCTTCCTCGGCCGGCTGCTTTCCTCATCCTATGTTCCAAATCTAGGTCAACCGGGCCACCGTGAAATCGTTGAAGCTACTGGGAAGCTTTTCGATGCCCATAGTCTGGGCGGCAAAATTACCTTCGCTAGCGAAACGAAGATTTACCTGGGCCGGTTTTAGAGCCAGCTCGATCATACCGGCTCGGCCGTTTCAAAACCAGCTCACCTGCTTCGCCATGACCGTCAGCACCTGATCCACTTCCGCTTCGGTGTTATAAAAATGCGGGCTGAAACGAATGTAACGCTTTCCATGCCGATCCTGCCGGGATGAACAAACGATGTTCGCCTCCGCCAGGCGTTGGAATAGCGCCTCCATGTCGATTCCGGCGCGCGCGGCGGTTAGAATTCCTGAGGCATTGAGGCCCCGCGTCGGGCCTGAAAATGTGAATCCCAATCCCTTCAGACCATCGGCCAGCCGGCCGGTCAAGGTAAGAATACGTTCCGCTACGTTGGCTATTCCTATTTCCAGCAACAGGTCGATGGCGGCTTTCATGCCAAAAATTCCCATCACGTTCATCGCACCGGGTTCATACCTTTGCGCAGTCGGTAGGAATTCGATTTCTTCCTGCGCGATAAATCCCGGTGCCTTGACATTCCGCGAGCCGAGAAGAGTCGGCCGGCAAAGATCGAAACACTCCTTGCGGACATAGACGATTCCAATGGCCAAGGGTCCCAGCATCCATTTGTGCGCGTCGGCGCTTAGAAAATCCACGTATTCGACTGTGGTTGGAAAAGCGCCCAGGCTTTGAATGGCATCGACCGAGAACAGGACTTCATTCTCCCTCAGCAATTTGCCAATCGCCTTCAAATCGATCCGGTATCCGGAAAAAAAATGACAGGAAGCAAGAGCGACTAATCTTGTTTTTGGGGTCAGCGCCTCCCCGATGAGTTGGGGAGTTAAGGCTCCGGGCTCCCCTGGTTGCAGCAAGCGGACAGTCACACCGCGTGACTGCAGGTTCAACCAGGGATAGACATTGGCTGGATAATCGTCCAGGTAACAGATCACTTCATCGCCGGGTCGCCAATCGATGCCATTCGCGAAAAGACTCAACCCGAGCGAAGTCGGGCCGATCAACGCGATTTCGTCCGGGCTGCTGCCGATCAGGTTTGCCGCGGAAGCGCGCGCTTCTTGAATAAATGGCAACAACGCCGAGAGGTTTTCGAAATTGGCAGCGCTCTCCTCGGTAAACTGAATGATCGCGTCCGCGACCACACGGGGCAAAGCAGTCACGGCGGCGTGCGCCATGAAAATTTTATTCCGGCAAATGGGAAACGCGATCTTTCGCTTCTCTTCATTATCGACGAGCTGGCTGAGCAGATTCATAGGACGTTATTAAGAGCGGAAAAATCGAAATGTGACAGCGAGCGCCCGCACGCGGCGCGTACGGTTTGTTCCAGCTCAGATGGGCGCTAAGATCTCACTTTTTCTTTTTTTCACCTTCTTCGATCAGTTTCCAGAAGCCGGAGTGCTCCTGCAGTTGTTGATCTTCCCCTATCGGTAGCTTGGAGCGAAAAAGGAAGTCTCGAATGGTGTTTTTGTGCAGAACCCGGTGCACCAGGACGCCCTCCGGGCTGCGCTCGAAGTAGATCCTGTAATCGTTGGTCCGATAGCGATAGAGACGCTTTCCTTCACGTTCGATGACGCCGAACGCCTTCGATTCAAGGCTGTCCAGGTCATCAGGCAAAAACTGGAACTCAGCAAGCAGCCCCAGTTGTAGTTTTTTAGGAATTCTGGCCATCTCAGCCGCACTGATTTCGTTGAAAACGATCTGATACATAAGTCAGTTCTCGTTAAGTGTCAGAGTAGCACAGGAGATTCCAACTTCCCATATTGTGGTTGCGGCTGCTTCAACCTATGGCATTTATCCTTTTTCCTCGTGCTGGGTTTTCCGCGCAAGAAAAGAAAGGCTCCCTTATGAAGTTATCGCTGCTTTTACTCCTCGTCTTCACCGGTTCGGCTTTTGGCCAGTTGGCTTGGGAAACGACCGAACAGACCTTTAACTGCAAACCCGAGGACAAGGAAGTCGTCGCCAAGTACAAGTTCACCAATGCCGGCACTAAGGCCATCAAGATCGAGAATGTACGTACTTCGTGTGGCTGCACGACGGCCGCCTTGAACAAGACCGATTACGCGCCAGGCGAATCGGGTGAGATTGATGCCAAATTCACCTTTGCCGGTCGGACCGGACCACAGCAAAAGGAGATCATGGTGACTACGTCGGCGGTCCCCGAGAATCCGACCGTCCTGAAGTTGCGTGTCAACATCAAGGAAATGGTCAAGGTCGAGCCGGAGGTTGTTTTTTGGAACGTAGGAGAACAACCTGCACCGAGGTTTATCCATATCGCGATCGCGGAGGATGCCGCGGCCAAGGTTGTTTCCGTTACTTCTGACAATCCGGCGTTGAAAGTCACATTGACGGAACTGAAACCGGGCAGGGAATACGAGGCGCAGGTCACTCCGGAGAACGCTACCAAACCGGAGACGGCGACGCTCATGATTCAAACGGATTACCCACCGGGCAACCCGGAGACGAAATACGCTTACGCTCGTGTTAAATGACCGCCGTTCGCCAGGCGTTATTGATCCTCCTGGCCGCGCTCATTCCCGCAAGCTTGACCGCGGCATTCCATCCGCGTCGCCCCGCCTGGTCTCAGGAGGCATTGGCGCCGGGAGAGGAAACGCTTCCCACCATCTTGAATTGGGGAGACAATCTATTTTGGGTCGACGCCCGCTCGGCGGAGGACTACGCGGCAGAACATGTTCCCGGGGCGATACTGCTGAACCTGGAAGACTGGGACCGGTTGTTTCCCAAGTTTCTTGACCGCTGGTCTCCGGGACAAAGGGTAGTGGTCTATTGCAGCGCCTCCACCTGTGAGCTGAGCCGGGACGTTGCAGAACGCCTGCGAAAAAACGGTATTTCGCCCGTGTTTGTTTTGAAAGGAGGCTGGGAGGCGTGGAAAAGCAAGAGGTGATCGATCGAATGCGCTTTCCCGCCTGGCCGCGGCTGGTGGAGGTCAGCCGCCTTTTGATGCGGATTGTGCTGGGCGCCCTGTTCCTCCTCGGAGGAGCGGCGAAGGCGTACGACCCGGGTACTTTCGCCACCGAGATTCAGCGGTACAATCTTATCCCGTGGCTCCCAGGAGCGATTGCCGCGGTGTACCTTCCCTGGTTGGAGATTTTGGCCGGCCTGCTCCTGATTCTGAGAAGATTTGAGCGGGGAGCTCTGCTTCTGATTACCTGTTTGTTGGTCGTTTTCACTTTTGCCTTGGCCAGCGCAACCTTCCGAGGGCTCGGCATCGATTGTGGCTGTTTTGGAAAAGCCTTCGCCGCCACTGGAACGATCTTTCCGTTGATACGGAATGTCCTGTTGCTCGCGTTCACAGCTTGCCTCTGGTTTGGTCGTCAATGAATACCTGCTTTCGCTGCTGGGCGGAGATAGAGATCGAGGCCATGCGAGCTAACCTCCGGACCATCCGGTCCCTGGCCGCCCCCAAGGTTCGTGTTATTGCCGTGGTGAAGGCGGACGCCTACGGCCATGGCCTTTTTGAAGTTGCACGCCGGCTCGAACCGGATGTGGACCTGTTTGGCGTCGCAAATCTCTCAGAGGCGAGGGTAATTCGTTCAACCGGTGCGCTGGCGCCCATCTTGATTCTGGGTCCGGCATTGCCCGAGGAACGACAAACAATTTTCGATGAGGCGCTTATCCCCACCGTGTCGACTGCGGAAGAGGCGGCCGGATACGCAAAGTGTGTGTCCGCAAGCGGACGGATGCCGATCCATTTCGCAATCGATACCGGCATGGGGCGGATAGGTTCATCCGAGGAGGAAGCGGATCAGGTTTTCCGTGCGATTTGCGCTCTATCCCAACTTCAGGTGATTGCGTTATCTTCGCATCTTCCAGTGGCGGATGAAGACGAGATGTACACCGCGCGACAGTTGCAGCGGTTTCAAGCGATTGCGGCGCGTCTGTCGCCTGAGAATCCACCGGTCACGATATTGAACAGCGCAGGAGTGATGCGATTCGGCGAGAGGGCAGGGGCTGGAGATCTGGTCCGCGTCGGATTGAGCGTCTATGGGATTGCGCCGCTGGAGGAGTTTCAGCCCAGGTTCCGACCGGCCATGACCCTGAAAACGAGAGTTGTCCTGGTTCGAAAGTTGGGGCCCGGGCGGAGCGTGAGTTACGGCAGGACCTTTGTGACCGCTGGCAAAATGAAAGTGGCGACTCTTTGCGCGGGCTACGGTGACGGTGTCAATCGCCACTTGTCGGGCCAGGAAACGGACGTGCTGATCCAAGGGCGGCGTTGCCGATTGCTAGGCAGGGTGACTATGGATCAGATCATGGTGGACGTTACGCATCTTGAACGGGTTGAGCCCGGCGAGGAGGTCGTTCTCTTCGGCCGCCAGGGTGAGCAGGAGATTTTAGCCAGCGAACTGGCAACCAAAGCCGGAACCATAGCCTGGGAAATATTCACCGGAATAACCAAGCGTGTGGCGCGGGTTTATCGGTAATCGATACGCCGCAGAACGATACGTGCTTTCCCACCCGGTGGAAAAGTGTTTTCTTGACCGATGCCGCCTCAGCATGCACCGAACCGACTGATCCACGAGAAATCTCCTTATCTTCTCCAACACGCGCACAATCCCGTGGACTGGTATCCCTGGGGACCGGAAGCGTTTCAGAAAGCGCGCTCAGAGAAGAAGCCGATTTTTCTATCGATAGGTTATTCCACTTGTCACTGGTGTCACGTGATGGAGCGGGAATCCTTTGAGAATCCGTCCGTTGCGGAAATCCTGAACCGGTACTACGTCAGCATCAAAGTAGATC
>JAFAKL010000324.1 GCA_019235445.1 Verrucomicrobiota bacterium
ACATCCGCCCTCGAGGATGCTGGCGCTCGTGATTTTATCGTTATGCCAACGAGATCTTTGCCAGTCGCCGCACCGAACAAGCCAGTTATCGAGATTTAGGAGTGCGCTTTTAACCGGCGACACGCATCCGGATCATGAGACCGTGCGCACTTCTCGAATATTAAACGGTTGAGTGCGATTGGCACACGCTTTCAGCCTACGTTTCTTTTGTTGCGTTTCCTGGGGCTTTGCCAGGTTTTCATTGTTTCGGCGCTTTTCAGCGCGCGGCGCGTGGGCGCTTCGGGGGGGCGCGGGGCGAATCCCGGTGACGCTAAACACGGACAAAACATTGGCTAAGCTCCCGGCCCTTAGATTAGAGTCGCAGAATCGTCGAGGCGCCACGTGCATCCGACCGTATCAGCTCAGCTCATGCGTTCAGGAGCATGACTAAGACGCACCTCACCCGCAATAGACCCGCGTTTTTGGACGATCAGCTGTGAAAAGCGAGATTATGCTTGTGATGTCGAAAGAGCAGCTTGCCGCCGGAGCAATAAAATGCTTAAAGACTAAAACGTTATACTTTATCTGTTAAACTGATCCCACATGAAAACATCTAAGATCCGGAAAATCATCTTCACGCTTGTCGTGGTCTGTTTTGCTCTGGCGGTTTTGAGTCCGCTGACGCTTGAAGCACAGGTCCAGCATAAGAAGGCAGCCTTTCCAACGCTGTCCAGTGACCAGTACCAGCGGATAGCGTCTCTGCATCCTGACGCGACAAAGCCCGTTTACGTGATGGTCAAGTTCCATGTCGTGCCAGGAGACGTCGTCAAAGTCGATCTAGTTAACGGTTGCGGTGTTCCCGAGGTCGATCAACTCGTTCTTAAATGGGCATGGAATACTTATCATTACGAGCGCAATTTCTCTGGTTTGAAAATGGCTAAGATTCGGGTGAATAGTCCCATCGTTCAGAGTCCGGGGCCGCACTTATCCTGGCGCGCCTGGAGAGAGCTGTATAAAGCTGACCCGTTTAAACAAGGCAAGCAATTTGTCGCTCGATTCAACATTGTCATTCGCCAAGGCAAGATCACCGACGTCCAACTTATAAAAAGCTCCGGGTTACCGCTCGTCGATCAGGAGTTCGGCGAGTTTATCCGGCAAAAATGGGTTGCTGCTCCGGGGGCAAATCAAAACTACCCGATGTCTATGATCGCCCATCGTAACTATTATCCTGGATAGGTTGCCGCCAAAGGGTGCGAGAGCCATCATCACATCGGAGCGAAACGCGGAACAACGAACGGGTCAGGACTTCAATGAGCACGTTCCGTGGATTGGTTGGCTGGCCCGGTGGCTGGTTCTTTCCCAGTCAGCTCGAGCGTTTCGACCATTTTCCTCTGTGGCGGCGTCAGCAAAACGAGAACATTAGCACGGTGAAGCGCCTCTTCAGTCGCGAGCAATGTCGCTGCTTTTTGTGCCGCAGCTAATTTCTCCTGCACTTTCGCGTTATCGACCGGTTTGGCGTTGACAGCGAGCTTATATTCTTCGCGAGCACTCTTGAGCAATGCGCGCACTGGCTTTTCGCTTTGGTCGAAGTAATCGTTGATCCTCTTGATTTCGCGATCCTGCGTCGGGCTTAGTTCCAGCGCAGGGTCCGGCGTCGGCGCAGGCTCCGGCGGGTTCTTTGCCCAAAGGGTTCCGCCCGCAAGAGTAAGTCCTATGATCACGAGAGACCGCCGCAGAGATGTAAATGTATGTTTCATAATTTCAATTTCCGCCGGTTTTCAAAGATAACGTGGAGCGGTTCGTCCCACGCGTGCCTGCCCACGCTAATCCTCGAGCCTGTATCGTTATTCTATTCACTTGTGATCCGAAGTCGGAGAGCCTCTTCGAGTGCAATCGCCTGTGTTGCTGCCAAACGCACAGCTTGCTCGAACAACGTTTTTTCGCCACGAGCGCTCATCAAAGCGCGAACATCTCGAGGCGATTTCCTTTGAGTAATCGCTTCCTCAATCTCCTGATCAACAATCAGGGCCTCAAAGATGGCGCTTCGGCCTATGTATCCCTTCCCTTGGCACTTTGGGCAACCGGTTCCTCGCAGAAGCGTCGTGGCCTCTTCCAGCCATTCAGGTTTTATGCCGGTCGCGGTCAGATAATCACTGCCGGGGATCGGCACCTCCTCGGGACACGCGGGACACAATTTTCTAACGAGACGTTGATGCACGCCTATCTTCAAAACCGATGCCGTGTAGGGAACCGGAACTCGGAAGTATTCTAGCCTGTCGGGGATATGCGCTGCGGAGTTGGTGTGCAAGGTGGAAATTACCCTGACGGCCGTGTTGAAGATCCCAATCAGGCCCTCGCCAGTTTCAGCATCTCGAATCTCCTGCAATACTGCGATGTCGGGCGCGCGCCGCACCAGCGATCGCACGAAGTCGGGAAACGTGTAGCGCCCTCCCTCGCTGATCTCGTCCTGAGTGGTATGGGGAATAACCACTTCAATGGGGCATTCGCCGGTGATGATGTTCATTCGACTGGCCGGCTGTTCTTTCAGGATAGAGTAAATGGTCGTCGATTTACCTGATCCGGCGGGACCGGTTAAAATCATCAGTCCTTGCGGTCCGCCCATGAATTCCCGAATCGCACCGCAAAGGTAAGCCGGCATGCCTAATGCCTCCAGGTTGGGAATGGAGTTAACATCTGGCTGGAGCCGCAAAATTGCGGTTTCCATGTTGAAATTAAATGTCGTGTTGATCCGGAACAGATATTCTCGATGTTCGTATTCGCGCCGGAACTGGCCGTCTTGAGGCCTTTCAGTCCTTGAGGTGTTAAGCCTGGCCTGCGTTTTCAGGTAGCTTAAAACATTTTGTCCGATTTCGCCAATCACCACCGGCTCTGTCCAATCTCCGTCTTGCTTGAACTTGATCCTTAGCGTGCGGTCGGCTGAAACGCTCTGAAACAAGACATCGGAGGCCTTGCAATCGATAGCGGAAGCTAAGGTGATCTCCACAACGTCTTCCGGTTGACGATTCGCAACGTTCCTTTGCAGGCTTGGCAAATCGATCTTTTTGGGTTTTCGCGCAGCGATGGATTGACTGCTTTCAATTCGGACGGCCTCGGCAAATTTTTTGATATTGGCGGCGTCGCTGGCCACCCGAGTGATCCATCCTTTGATCAATTGCTCATCGGCGAAAACTTCGCTGAAAATCGTGCCGCGCGTATGCAACCCTTGGGAAATAACCGCTTTGTCTTGGGGCGACAGCGGCCTGGGGACGGCCAAGGTTAGAAACGGCTTATTCCAATTGAGAGGAACGACATTGAACAGTTGCATTCTTCCCAGGCCGAATTCCTGGATCAGACCGCGATCGGCGATAAATTGACGCAAATCAATCCACGGACGGGAATTTTTGTCTGAGCGTTCCAATGCTTTCCCTTCCATGGTTTCCCTGGGAAGCCGCGGAGCTGTTCTGAGAGGTTGCCGAGCTGTTGCCAAAAACTTCCGGAGAGCTGCTGGGTCGGCCCACAAGCAGGAGACGCGACGCGCGCCAAAGAATTGATTGAGCTCGGTCCAAAGCGGCGTTCGCATCTCAAGTTCCAAACCCGGAATCCAGCTCACCACGGTCACTTCCTCGGCCACGGAATTGCCGGGTTCAAATCTATAGGAGATCGGCACAATGGGGACTGGTATGGCCGGAATATTGATCTGTTCGAGAGCTGCTGGAAAGTAGTTTGCGAAGTCAATTGCCGTTGGCGCTATCTGGCGGTTGGATCGGAAGATGCTGACAAAGAACTCATGGCTTGATCTAGGAGCATTTTCTTCCCCCTGCCAATGATCGACTAACAATTCGTAGAACGAGCGCTGTTGCCAGGCTTCTTCGAGCGTGTTACTCCGGGAAAGGAATTCTATGTATTGAAGAACCTGTTTGTGGGCGACATCGATTTCTGCGTTCTCCAAATGGAAGGCCTTCGTCAAGACCGTCTGAACCAGAATGTTCAGTGAGTCAGCCTTCCAGGATTGGCCGGACCGCGGTGCATTTTCGTGCGGCATGGAGACCAGGTTGTGGAAAGCTTTCACTGGTTCGCGGCCACCGCAGACACGCTTCTGGCCGTAATGGAGGCAGCCTTTCGTGCCCCCTGGTTGTTGAATCCACCAGCGACAGAGATCGCAAGAGGGCTCACAATTGCCAAATCGCCGGGAAGACTGCTGGCGTTGGTTAGAAGCACCAGTGTGTTAGGATTTGAGGATGCGATGTAAAAGCTGCTTGGACCAGTGGAGGGAGGTGCCTTGGACACATTGAAGATGATAACCGGCGCGCCGGGATTACTCGGGGAATAGTAACAGGTAAAAGCGCGCTTGTCCTGGGAGTCCGCCGCAGCGCCAGAAACAGTCGTTACCTTTATCCTTCCATTATTCTCCAAAATGATACGACTACACTGGCGCCACAGCTCCTGT
>JAFAKL010000330.1 GCA_019235445.1 Verrucomicrobiota bacterium
CCGATGAAGGCTCAGGTGACGTTCCGCTAATCTTCCCCCAATCTTGTGTGAGTCCTCTCAGGTGAGCTCGGGGTCAGGAGTCAGGAGTTCCGAATCGTTCTCGTCCTCGTCCTTCGTCGTCGTTTGCGATTTTGATCGCCAGTATGCAGTGCCCTGTTCCTCGGTCTGGGACCAAAACCTCCTTGTAGCGTCCGCCAAAAACATGGCCTCAAAAGCTTGTGGCGGCTATTGATCCGACCTGTGTATGTTGACTGTCCCCTTTGCCCCTCGCAGGAGTTCAGGAGTAGCATTCAGAAGTCAGGAGCACCCCACGGGCGCGGGCGTGTGGAGATCTGAGAAGAAACTGCCCTCGGCGGGACCTCGCCGTTTCAAAGGAGTCAGAAGTTCGCTCGGCCGAATGACAGCCCTCGAGAGCATGCGTTGAGATATCCATCCTAAACCATTTCCGGCAAATCCGACTCGCGCCGGATTCCCTGTTCCTGCCTCCTGCCTCCTGCCTCCTGCATTTGACATCCATCCCAGAACAGTGTATGTACACTCTTTCATTCAACTTCTCCTAACATCGCTATGATTTCAGATCCTTACCTGGCTGTCAGTATCATCGGAGCAGATGTTGCTATTAGCACTGTCCTTCTTTTCGGCGTTTGGCGTGCCCTGCGGGCGACCGGCAGGCCGCCCAGCAATCTCCTTCGCGTTGTCTTAACGTTAGGTTCCGTTCTCTTTGCATGGCTGGCCGTAGGGCTGTTTCTCGGGTGGCTCGACATCTTCAGATCAGCCGTCGCTCAGCCGTTTCCCTACATTGCGGCCGCCATTGGTGTCCCGATGGTCCTCGGCGCGCTTTTGATTCGCGGGTCGAGACTGGTTCGGGAAATTGTCGGCGCGGTGCCGCAAAGTTGGCTGGTCGGATTTCAAGTTTACCGAGTGGTGGGCGTCACCTTCCTGGTCTTATACGCGACAGGCCAGTTGCCGGGAATTTTTGCTCTACCCGCGGGGTGCGGCGACATTTTCGTTGGATTGACGGCTCTGCTGGTAGCGGTCGGTTATGCACGCTGGCGATCAAGATGGGACCGGTTGGTTGTCCTGTGGAATTGGCTTGGCATCGCTGATCTTGTTGTCGCGGTGGCAACCGGTTTTCTTAGCTCGCCCTCACGGTTCCAGGTCTTCGCCCTGGACACACCCAATCTTCTGATCGGTTCCTTTCCTTTGGTAATGATTCCGATTTATGCGGTTCCGCTCTCGATCGTGCTGCATCTGGCTTCGCTGACAAAGCTGCGCCGAGACCACGCTCCTCCGGCCAAGAGGTTCGGCCATCGCGCGTTGACAGATGCCGGAGTGATCTAGTTCTTTCATTCTCCCGGCACTCAAGTGTTATTTGCCCGTATGGCAGAAAAGAAGAAAGCCGTAACGGAAAAGGAGGCGGCGACAACTTGTGCTTGTCAAAAGGTTCGAATGGCGGCGCGGGCGGTCACGCGGGCCTATGATCGGGCACTGCGACCCTCCGGCCTCCGAAGCACCCAGTTTAGCATCCTGGTTGCGGCCAGTGTCGCCGAGGGAATCCCCTTGCACCGTCTTGCGGAGATCCTTGGCCTGGAGAGAACCTCGTTGACTCGCAATCTCGCGGCGATAGAGAGAGAGGGATTAATCCAGGTGACCAGTGTGGATGGCCGTACCCGCAGCGTGCTCCTTACGCCGGTTGGCTCGGCGCGGCTCAAGCAGGCCCTGCCGTTATGGGCTCAGGCACAACAAACTCTGCGCGCCAGGGTCGGTGAGAAAGATTGGCCGATCCTGGACCATAGTCTCGCTAAACTTAAAGAGGTGGCCTGACGACGCCTGCGCACACCTCGCAGACGCGCTGCAGCGGATGCAGCTCTTCAGGAACTCGCTCCTGCTGAAGCGAACCGAGCCGATAAAGATGGGCCCTGTCGGTGCGCCCTCCCAAAAGTTTACAATTCCTTTTAATCGGCGTTCTGGACTCGCGTTTTTGAGACTCTTTTATTAGAAAAGAATCTTGACCTAAGTTCGTGTTTTCGGTTACCCCCCTTTACATTCGTTCCCAGGTTCAGGCTGGCCAGGAGGACAATATTTATCGTCCGCTGACGATCAGCCTTTTGAAAGGGGGCGGCACCATTCCTGGCATTGGCGAGAAATTCCCGGTCACTCGGTCACGGGAACTGGATCAATCACTCTTCCGATTTTTACTTCGCCCGGGACGATGAAAGATTATGACACGGTGACCGGTTTGCCTCTGAACCGTCTGACGGTTTCAGGTTGTGCCACCTTGCAAACGATCGGTGGCAGGCCGCGCACCAGCAATTCCAGGTCGGCCAGCACCATCCGGCCGATTTCATAGAACGCCTCCTGCATGCCGCCTGAGCGATGTGCTGAAAGCACGACGTTCGGCAGGTCTCGAATCGGATGGTCTTTGGGAAAGGGTTCTTCAGGAAAAACATCGGTGGCCACCTTGAGACGACCGGATCGGGCTGCCACCGTCAGCGCCTCAAAATCGACCACCCCCGCCCGGCTCATCAGGACAAAAAGGCTCCCCGGCGGAATCATCGCCAATTCGCGCTCGCCTAAAAAACCCTGGTTTTCCGAGGTGACGCTGGCAAAGACAAAGACCGCGTCTGAGGTGGAGAGCACTTCCTCGAGGCTAGCCGGTGTACATTCGGCAAGCAGGATTTCACGTTCGGGCAGCCATGGGTCGTAAACTTTCACCGGA
>JAFAKL010000019.1 GCA_019235445.1 Verrucomicrobiota bacterium
TGGACGTCGCGTTGTTGGCGCCCATGCCAAGAAAGTTGGCCTGCACAGTGACGTTGTTGGCGTTTGTTACACTCACGCCGTTACCAAGATTTCCGGCGATCACATTGTAAAAGACGAAGGGGTTCTGAAAGAGTGTGCACCCGATAAGCGAATTGTTGTCCGCATTCGCGATGGCGACACCATCCCCTCCATTCCCCAGGGTGCTGTTGCCGATCGCATCCGTGCCGATGAAGTTACCGCTCAAAATATTGCCGATCGAACCACTGTTGATCAATACGCCTTCGGCCTGATTGGCGGAGATGAGGTTGCCCTGCGGAGGCCGCTGGAAAACCGGTTGGATGGACCCCTTACTGCCCGTCGGATTATTGATTCCGGCTGCCTGACCGCCGATGAGATTCCCTGAAGATCCCCCGGTGATCAAAATGCCGTTCATGCTGTTGCCGAAGCCGGAAGTCTCGCCGCTGGGATCTGTGCCGATATAGTTCATGGCTACCACATTGCCATTGGAGTCGGAGATGTTGATGCCATTGCCAGTATTGGCGCCGATCACATTAGACAGCTGGAAGGCAATGTTCAATGTCGCTTGAAAGGCCAGAGGGTTGGGACCAACCACGAGCCCAACGACCTGGTTACCGTAGACCGAATTGCTGCTGGTAACGCCGCCGGTGGCAGGGGTATATTTCAGGTCAACCCATGTGCCTTTGTCAAAGGTTCCGTCCGACTGGCGGCGGATAGAAACCCAGGATCCTTGGGCCGCATTCGCGGAGCCGGTCTGAACGGAATCGGCACCCAGGCTATAAACTCCAGGTTCGGTGCTGCTGATACTCTCAAAATGGGTTATAAAGTTAAGACCCGCGGGCCCGTTCGGGTAATCGAAGGAGGTCCAATTGAAGAAAGTGTTTTGCGCGGCATCGTAATCCACCAAGTAGCCTTTACCTTGGGTCAGTGGCAGGCTTTGATTCGTCAGGTTATTGGTGGCCAAAGGACTGTACCCGCCACAGATAGTATAGGTTGTCGGTCCGTTTTGCCAGATGCCATACGCCGTGTTACTCTTGGACCCGGGGAAGACGATATTTGTGACGAATATATTTTTAGTCAAATCGTAGATATAGGCGACTCCGGGGCCAATTGGCAGTGTTTGATTACCAACTTGTTTGGGTCCATCTGCGTTGCCGACTGCCAGATTACCCATTGTACTATGTGTAAACTGATATTTGGCGCCGGGATAATCAATCGTGCGGAACACCCCGCCGGATGGCAGTTGGGCCGCGGTACCTTCCCAGACAAATCCGTAGTTAAAGATAGTCGAAGGGCTTACGCGATAGCTCCCAACCAACCGCAGCGCGCTGTTCGGCAGGTTATCAGGACCATAGACACTCGTGGCTATCGTGGCTGCGCCCGGGTATATCACCTTGTAGCTTTGACCGCCTCCGGCTATTGGGCCTATGTAGAGCAGACCAATGCTGGAAGAAGTAGTTCCGCAGATTAAATACTGTCCAGCGTTGTTCGCATCGTTACGGATCCCTTGCCATGCGGTCACCGGTTGGATGTTGAAATCGTCGCTGTTCAAGGTGTTCATATAAATAACGCTCGCGACGGGATCGGAGTTGCCGATGAGATTGCCTCCAGAAGGCGCAAGGATCCTCACACCATCCCCCAGATTGCCAGATGCGGCCCCATTGGTTAGCAAGCCTATGTAATTACCTTGGACCGTGATTTTCGGGGCCTGGAGCGTAACAGCGGCATTGAGAGCACGAACGAGTGAGAGCGCCTTGATTGTGGAACGATCTGATCCGGCAGCAAAGATGAGTCCCGGGTTAGAGTTGAAATTGACCGAGATTACAGGTGTTCCGGAAAAATTGGGTGCCGTGGTGCCATCGATCGTCATCGGGCTAGTGATGTTAGGCAGGGCGGTGGCAAGATTGATCGTTCCCTTCGTGCCAAAGGCGACTACACCGCCTTGATTGGCATTTGCGGCGAGAATGGCTGCGCGAAGGGATCCTGTACCGGAGTCGCTCAGATTCGTCACTGTGTAAGTGGCTGCCATGGCTTGGCTGGTGAACAGCGCGAACGGCAGGATCAGTCCGAACAGGGTACCTCCTTTGAGAATGTTTAGATGGCAGATCGAAGTCTCTGAATTTCTGCTGTCACCAGCACCCATGCCGCAGTGGGAATGCATCAATAACTCTGGAGTCTTCACTGGATCAGGTGCCATGGTAAAGAGAGGATAGGAGAGGATGTTTAAGGGCAATAATTTCTATGTTTACAATATAAACGGCGGGTTTGTCAAGACCGCAGGACCTCGGGAGTTCGGGCGAAACAGGTCGGCGGGTTGGTCGGTTCGAGAGAAACGAGCGGCGCGAGCCAGGGCGGCGGAAGTGAGATCAAACGTCAGACGGATTGCACCACTTCATGGCGGTGGTCGCCGAGAGATTTAACCCCCAAGGTAGGGACCAGGATGGTTTTGATCGTTTCGAGGTCCAGCGGTACGTGGCTGCGGTCAATCAAGGCCTGAAAGACCTGGCTGGTCCCTGTGGCCGCCGATCTCGAAGATTAGGGTTGCGGCTATATTCCACCTGATAGTTGGAATACTGGTAGCGCTGCGTTTTTGCTCCTCCATCTCGAGCGCAAAAACACAGGCAGGTGCTATAAATCCAACGCTCGCAGGTTTGATTCAGCCGCCCTATAGCCTATGGTCCAGACAAGGTATCTGCGATCTTGGCCAAGCCCGCGGCGTCAGAGATCTGAGTAAAACAGTTCCCTTCCTTGGTAAAGCTGATTCCGGCTTTGCGTGCCTGGCAGGCGACGTATTCATGACCATTGAGGATTACCTGGGCGGGGAACGGAGGATGCCCGCTGATCTTGATGGTGATGTGGCCCCACTCGGGATCGAGCAAGTGGAAGGAGTAGTGGTTCACATAGGGCATCGGCTTCTTTGGTTCGAAGTGATGGTTGGCGCTCATGTCCCACACCGGCGCCTGGGCACGACCTACTAGAATCAGAAACAAGCCTTGCGTGTTATTAGTTTTTGCCAGGTATTCTTCAGCGAGCTCATGCTTGCGCTCCCCGGCGGGACAATGGACAACCGGAATGCCATTGGCTTTGGCATATCCGTGAATGCGACGGCTGAAGCGGCCCGCCATTCGCATCAGGTGTGTGTGGGCCAACGTCTCCTCCGATCCGCTTAGGGCCCGCCACAACACCCGGAACCCGCCCGGGCCATGCCCCATCCGGAAAAAAGCATTCAATACGATCCGATCCACACAATCGTCTTCCCGGACCAGGGGCGTTCGAGCGAAACCGAACGGGTAAACGGTACCTACGAGCACACAGCGCTCGACTCCCGCCTGAGTCGCTGCCGTCAACACTTGCTCAAACAGGATGGGATGCAAGCGGAAGTCGGTATA
>JAFAKL010000164.1 GCA_019235445.1 Verrucomicrobiota bacterium
GTTTGGCCAGGCAGATCGGGGGCACGATCATTGTCCTGTTTCAGCTAGTGCTGCTTTTGAGCGGCAATCTATCGTTTCTGAATTGGCTAACGATTATCCCGGCTATGGCGTGCTTTGATGACGGCTTCTGGTCGAAGGTCTTACCGAAACCTATCGTCACCCGAGCGGCCCTGGCCTCGAAGTCCTCTCAGTCCAGCAAAGCGATGCGCGCCAGTGCATTGGTCGTCACTGTTCTGGTCGCGATTCTCAGCATCGGGCCTGTGGCAAATATGTTTTCACCCCACCAGATCATGAACACTTCGTTCGATCCTCTTGATCTTGTAAATACTTACGGCGCCTTCGGGACCGTCGGCAGGGAACGCCTGAACGTCATCTTCGAAGGTACTGCCGCCGAGTTGCCTCAAGAAAGCGCCGACTGGAAGGCCTATCCGTACAAGGGGCTTCCGGTGCTGCTCGACAAAATGCCGCCCCAGATTGCTCCTTATCAACTGCGCCTTGACTGGCAGATGTGGTTTGCTGCGATGTCGACACCGGACGAGTATCCTTGGACGCTTCACTTGGTCTGGAAGCTTCTTCATAACAACCCTGGAACGTTAAGCCTGTTTGGAGATAACCCGTTTCCCCAAAGCCCGCCGCGCTATGTGCGTGCTGTTCTCTACCAATACGCGTTTCGGGATCCTCGGAATTCAAACGGCCTTTGGTGGAGCCGCAAGAAGCTCAGCCTATGGCTCCCGCCTCTTTCCGCAGACGATCCCCGGCTGTTGGAATGGCTCCGGCGAGCCGGCTGGTTGGGAGAAGTTCCGCTACCGGCACCGCAGAATCATGCCAATGAATAGACCTTCATTTGACTGCGTCTATAGGTTCATCCTATCAGTATGAGAAAACTTTTCCTTGTTCTCGCGGCGATTCTCGTGGGGGGCTTTTTAGGGGTCGGCGAATCGAAGGCAGGAATTCATGTTTCCGTGGGTGTCCCCGGTCCAGTGTATTATGGCCCCGGTTATTATCCGGGGTATTACTATGGCCCGGGATACTATGCTCCAGGATATTACTGGGGACCTTACGGATACCGGTACTACGGGCGTCCCTATTGGCGCCACCGCTATTGGAGGAATCATCGCTGGTACTGGTATTAAGATGGTGCACTAGGTTCCCAGTTTGGCCGCAAGGTCGACCAGATCGGTGGCGATAACATCCCAGCGTTGTTCTTCGCTCAGATCGGTAGTCTGTTCTGGCCCATACTCCATCGGCCGCACGATAAATGCGGTCTGCAAACCCAACTCCTTCGCCGCCGCCAGATCATAGTTGTGAGCTGCACCTAACATCACCTGCTGCGGCTGCAGCCCAAGCAATGAGCAGACGCCCAGGTAGGTTTCAGGGTCAGGTTTGTAGTGGCGGAACAGGTCGGCCCCGAAAATAACGTCCCAAGGAAGTTCTGCAAATTTGGCGATCTTGACCAGAAGGGAAACGTTTCCGTTGGAGAGAGGGCCGATGATATACTTTCTCCTCAAACGACTTAGTCCCTGGATCGCGTCCGGCCAGCCAGAAAGTCGCTCCCAGCATCCAGTTAAGAAACGGAGATCCGATTCCGGCAGGGGTGCGATGCCGAATTCCGGCAAGAGTTCGACGAGGGCCGCATAGTGTAGCTCGTCCAGAATTGTCCATTCCAACTCTCCGCGGCGGACACGATTAAGGTTGGGCTGGTAAGCGGCACGCCACCTATCAACGAGCTTCTCCCAAGGCACCTCCATCTGTCGTTCGACACCGAAGTTTCGCAGCGAATTAATCAGACTCCCGCGCCAATCGACCACGGTGCCGAAAGTGTCGAAAACCACCGCGCGCACAGTGCTTTCCAGAGTGCCGGCTCCCTCGGCCGTAAGGCTTGGCATATACTTCCTTTACGTTGTCCTGATCGATTGTCCAGAACTCGCGGGCCAGGAATTCGGTGGATGAGAACGTTGACGCCAGAGCGACTTTACGCGTACTCTCGGTCCCATTACCTACTCCAGAATTGACCTATGCCCATCGCCGAGAACTTTTCCGAATCCGAATCGCAAGACAGGGCAATGCTCCTTCGCGCAGTCATCGCCAGTACAGTCGGCACATCGATCGAGTGGTATGATTTCTTCCTCTACAGCACGGTAACCGGGCTGGTGTTCGCCAAAGCGTTCTTTCCCAACTCGGATCCCTTAGTGGGGACACTGCAGGCCTTCCTGATCTATGCAGTCGGGTTCGCCGCCCGTCCAGTGGGCGCGGCGATCTTCGGCCATTATGGTGACAGGATTGGTCGCAAAGCGGCCCTGGTAGCGACGTTGCTTCTGATGGGCATCGCGACAGTGCTGGTCGGCTTTGTGCCGACCTATGCGCAGATCGGCATCTGGGGCGCCATTCTGCTAACAGTATTGCGCTTCATCCAAGGCATCGGAGTGGGCGGCGAATGGGGTGGATCGGTCCTGCTGGCGATGGAATGGTCGAAAAGCCATCGCAGCCGGGGGTTTATTACTTCGTGGCCTCAATTCGGAGTACCGGCTGGTTTGTTCCTGGCCAACTTGGCCGTGATTGGATTCAACTTCGTCTCGGGAGACAAATTTTTCGAATGGGGCTGGCGAGTCCCATTCATTCTCAGTGCCGTTCTCATCGCCGTCGGGCTATGGATCCGTCTCGGGATTCTCGAGACGCCGGTTTTCGCGAGGCTCGCGGCTGACAACCGACTCGAGCGAGCACCGGTGCCCGAAGTCATCAAGCAGCAGCCAAAATCGATTCTCTTGTCCGCGCTCATCCGATTGGCGGAACAGACGCCATTCTATATCTTCACAGCCTTCGTGTTTTCGTACGGGACGACTGCACTGAAGTTAGACAAAGGCCTTCTGCTCAATGCCGTCCTTCTCTTTGCCGTGGTGGAGCTTTTCGCCATCCCTCTGTCGGGACACCTCTCCGACCGGCTCGGACGAAAACGGACCTACCTGCTCGGCGCGGCCCTGATGGTAGTCACCGGATTTATTTTCATCGAATTGCTTGATACGCGAAGCCCTGCCTTGGTCGTGCTTGGCATTGTCTTTGGAGCCATTCCGCACTCAATCGTTTATGGAACCCAAGCTTCGTTGATTGCCGAGCAATTCACCCCTCGTATGCGGTACAGCGGGTCTTCGATTGGTTATCAGCTCGCGTCAATCATTGCCGGCGGTCCCGCACCGATAATCGCCGCCTGGCTCTTTGCTGTGTATAAGACGGGCACGCCAATCGCCCTTTACATCGCCCTCTGCGCGCTGATCGGATTTGTGGCAACTCTGTTCATGACCGACTACTCGAATAAGGATGTCTCCGAGGAGTACGCGCACGTCGCCCAGAAGAGCTAAGGCAGCGGGGGGCCGCGTGGCGAGCGGGATCTGGCTGGCGTCGCTTCTGTTGAAAGCATGAGTTTAGACGAAATCATCGAGGAGTTACCCAATCTCTCGCCGCAGCAGCGGCGGGAACTCGGGCTCAGGCTTCTTGAGCTCGAAGCTGATGACGACGTTGCTCAGTGCAATTACGTAGCCGCGCATGGATTCGCGCTCATAGACCAAGAAGAACGAGAGGCCGAGCTTCGTGAAACGCGGAGAAGTTTGGCTCGTTGACCTGGGCTTTGCGGCGAAGGTTCAACCTTGCCTCTTGCACAAACCCCGCCTCCCTTCCCGCGATCGTTCTCGTTCTCTTTGGCAATCAAAAGTACCCCTAGCGCTTTAGCGGCAGACCTCCTTCCAGCGTGATTGCTCTCAGCGAGAAGGCGTGGACAAGTTGTGCGAACGCGATCAAATTGCGACATGCAACTGACCGCCGCGTATAAAAAGGCCGGCGACTGGTGGGCCGCCTGGGTGGAGGAAATTCCAGGGGTTAATACTCAGGGTGGATCATTGGACGAGGCGCGCGAAAACCTGAAGGACGCGCTCCGCATGGTTTTGGAGGTTAATCGCGAACTGTCGGAAAAGGAACTTGAAGCAACGCAACGTGAGAACTTGATAGTTGCTTGAGACGCGCCGACCTGGAAAAGCACTTACGATCTTACGGCTGTCAGCTTTATCGTGAAGGGGGAAGCATTCCGTGTGGTGGAACCCACCAACCGAAAGACTTCGGCTGTCCCTCGCCATCGGGAAATAAACGATTATACGGTGCGTGGCATTTGCCGGTCGCCCGATGTTCCGCGACCCTGAAGGTCAAGTCGTGCGCTCGTTAAGCTGGTCGCCAGCTTCAAGGCTTAGACCATGGAACGACAACGAGGTCGAAGCGGCGAATGGCTATGAAATCACAAATGTCGACGCAAGGGAGGCAGCTGCGATGAAAGCGGTGGCATTTGCCAACAATGACGTCGCTGTTGTGGCCTGGACCTTTGGTGGCAAGCTGCAGGGCTGCCTCGGCTTTGCCGTTTACCGTATTGACGTTCGGGCGGGCACCGAGACTTGTCTGCCGGCCGTGGCGACGTTCTCCGGCCAGCAGGCCACCCCCGGGCGCACCACGGCCGACGACCCAGTTCAGAAGTTCTTCTGGAAGGACGTTTACGCCAACCGTGGCGGCACTTACAAATACAAGATCGTGCCTATGACCGGGAGCCCTGGCAACCTGCAGCCGATGCCCTATGGCCCCTTGATCTCCAACCAAGTCCAGCTCAGCCCCCAGTACGGCTCGCTGTCGGCCTATTTCAACCGCGGGATCCTGGCCACCCAGGCCACCGCGCATGTGCTGACGGATGGTTCGCCGGCGGGCTCGATGGTCGACAAGCTCAAGGCGCGCATCACCCAGCCGGGAGATCCATTGCGCGTGGATCTGGCCGGCCAGATGATCGAGGCGCTCACCACCTTGTCGGACGAAGCCGCAAACGGCGGCGAAGTATTTTGCGCGCTGTATGAGTTCCAGGATCCGGAGCTGATCGATCACCTGGCCAGGCTGAAAGACAAGGTCAACGTGATCTTGTCCAACATGCCGGGGGCCGCCGACGGGCAAAAGACGAACGACACCTATGCCGCCCAGCGCCAACAGATCCGGGCTAGCGGCGCTAACGTGATCGACCGTTTCATGCCAAGCGGTCATATCGGCCACAACAAATTTCAGGTGCTCGATAAGGATGGACCGCAGGCGGTGTTGTTCGGCTCAACCAACTGGACCTCAAATGCACTGTGCGCGCAGAATAACAACACCATCCTGGCCCGCTCGCCGGAGGTAGCGGCGGCGTATAAGGCATATTGGAACCGGCTGAAAGCGGACACCAACCCGCCGGGCGAGGGCGGCAAGGCGCGACAGGCTAGCGATTTTCGCTCCGGGAACGCCAAAGCCCTCCCTTCAATCACGCTGGAGGATGGCAGCGGCACGCTGAATTTGTGGTTCTCCCCGAATACCCCACAGGCGCGCGGGAAGGCGCATGGGCAGGAGGAAAAGGTCCCGCCGGATATGACTGAAGTGTTCGACGCCATCGCGAAGGCGCAACAGGCGGTCCTGTTCCTCGCCTTCGAGCCGGGTTCCCCCAGTATCGTCGGCGCGATTGCGAATGCGTTGAAGGCCAGACCGTCATTGTTCGTGCGCGGCGCGGTGACCGCTTCGCAGGCGGCAGGCGGATTCTACACGGCGATTCATGGCGGGGGCACCGAGGGCAAGCCGGCCAAGCGCCAGAAGGGGGATCCGCCGCTGCCCGAAGACTTCCGGGTGATTCGCGCTGTGGGAGTCAGCAAGGACGACGCCTTCGGCCAATGGGAAGCCGAACTCAACCAGGCCGGCCACGCGATCATCCATGACAAGATCGTGGTAGTCGATCCGTTCTCCGACAACTGCGTCGTGATCACTGGAAGCCACAACCTCGGTTATACCGCGTCGTATAACAACGACGAAAACATGGCGATCATCCGTGGCCATCGCGCGATCGCAGAAGCCTATGCGGCGCATTGCCTCGACGTGTACGACCATTATGCCTGGCGTTACTGGCTGAACGCCGACAAAGAGACGGCCTGGCACTTTCTGGCGACGGATGACACCTGGCAAGACGGTTATTTCTCGGCGGACAACCAGGTAAAATCTGCTGAACTGAGCTTCTGGTTGGGTTCCACGCCGGCCGCGGATTCGCTTCCGACGCCGAACGATACAGCGTCGGCACGCGCCCGACCCGCGCTGCAGGCGGCGACCGGCGGGATTGCGCCGGCGATCGGTCCGCATTCGGTTGCTGCGCATCGCGACGGCCAGACCCGCAGACCACCTCGACCGAGCCGCAAACCGCCTGGCCCAACCAGTGGAAGGAAGACCTCCTGAATCAGGAACAAGATTATGTCCGCTCTCACCATTCTTATTATCCGGCACGCAGAGAAACCGGGGGAGTCCTGGCCGGGTCCAGGTCTCACATCCGACGGGACTCCGGACAAGAAATCGTTAGTCGTCCGCGGTTGGCATCGGGCCGGCAGTTGGGCTGCCCTGTTCGGCGGGGGTTAGGCGGCCAGGACTATCCGAAGCCCTCCGCGATCTACGCTGCAGATCCCGCTGCCATGAGCGGCGACGAACCGAGCCAGCGTCCCTTCCAGACGATTGCTCCCCTGGCCGCCCGGTTAGGTCTGACGCCGAACACGAAGTTCGCCCTCGGGCAGGAGGCGCAAGTTGCCACCGCGGTCGTGGCTCAAACCGGCGTGGTACTTATCTCCTGGGAGCACAAGGCGATCGCTCATACCCTCCTGCCGGCCATCGCTAACGGTCAGACGCTGCCGGCTATTCCGGCTAAATGGGACGGCACGCGCTTTGACATTGTACTGCGCTTCGAGCGCACGTCTCCTGGCGAACGGTGGTCATTCCGCCAACTCTGCCCCTGCCTCCTTAGTGGCGACACCCCTACTCCGATGGGCTGACAACGTTGATAATGGCAAACACCATTTCAGGCTCATCTGCCAGCGGCCTCCGATTTTCAAGCGGGCGTCATGGCGATCAATAACACATATATAGAATATTACACTGCGCTCAATCTTGGACTTGTGTGGTCTGATCAATCATCCCAATCGACACAGCGTTTATCCTATGTATATGTATGTATAGGCGCGACCCTTCGACCCCTTGACTGCGCCTCGCATAGCGGCCTACATGCAAAATGACCGATGAGCGACAAAGCAGCCGGCTGAAAGATGCGCGGCGAAACCCAAGGGATCTAGGACACGGCACACTAGGTTGTCCGATCGCAATCCGCAACCTGTTCGCGGAGAGATGGGAAAACATTGAGGATCTCGAGAAGCGTTGGACGCCTCACACGCAGGACCGTGATTGCTTGCTCGCGGCCATTAATCTTCGCGCTGAAATGATCGCCGGCTCGATGGTTTAGCAAAACAGCGCCCAGAGGAGAATTGTACGGGATGGGAATGACCTCCCCTTCGTCTGGAAAGTGATGATCTCTCGCGCCCGCGATCAGCATGGTTTGCTTTTCGTGCCCGAGGACGATCTCAGCAACGGATCCCAGTTCCACCGTCGATACAGGTTTTCCCGCCGCCCAGCAAATCGGATCCACGACCGTGTGGCCTTGCGCAATCAGCTCATTCATTTCCCTGGTCAGCCGCTGTTGAATCCGGCCCATGGTCCGAAACTTCTCCTTTGCCGCCTGGTAAGGAGCGTTCTCGCTTAAATCGCCATCCTGCTTTGCGATCTTGGCTTCACGAAGAGCTTCATTCTTCTGAGCTTTGGTCGTCTCAAATTTTTCCCCCAATTCCCACGCGCTGACCGTTGAGAGAATGATTTTCTCTTGCATGGACATCACCCGTTGTCCGAATCATCGGATTAATCAAGCAGCTGAAGGAGTTCTTTTTGCGCGAAATTTCACTTTCCGAAAAGTCTCGAATGGTATTTTGTTTCGCCCAAGGTACCTGTCTCCGGCGCAGGCTATCCGTTTGAATGGTGAACCGGATCTTAAGCAATAAGAATCCGATACCTCCAGCCACGAACATTATGAGAGGGACCGTTTTAAAGCTGATCATCGAAGTACTTATCTATGCCGCGCTGGTTTTAGTCTATCTGATCCTGGTCCTGCATTTCCTGGTGGGCTGGTTGACGCAACTTTCCACCAAGGACCCAACGGTGTACGCGTTCGTGGCGATTCTGTTGATGATCGCTCAAGCGGTTGGGCTGGAAAGGCTCGCCTCCAGTCTGGTTCAGGTCGGCAGGCCCGGGAGAAGGTAAGAAGACCATGTTTTTCCCAATTTCCGGCGTCCATCTCGACCCGATTTATTTGGTTGTCATCGGATTTGTCATCGGGATTCTTGGAGGATTTTTCGGGGTGGGAGGCAGTTTCCTCACCGCGCCGGCCCTGTTCGCCGCGGGCCTTCCGATGAATTATGTGGTGGGAACGGACCTTGCGCACATCGTGGGAAAGTCGATTGTCGCCGCGCGAACTCACCGTGTCCTGGGCAACATCGATCTGAGACTGGCCGGAATCATGGTCATCGGGACAATCGCCGGTTCTGAGACCGGGGTGCAGGTCATTGAGACATTAAAAAAGGGAGCGCAAGTCGACTTAGTTGTGGGGATCGTATCGATCATTGTCTTCACTGGGATAGCATTGTTTTGCGCGTGGGAAAGTTGGACGGTGTTGCGTCTCACTCGGCGCACCAATCGGCCGCCTGACTCGACGCAAAACCGAAAACAGGATGTGACAGCGATCGACGGCTTTGCCAAGGCCATCCAACGGTTCACGCTTCCGCCGCGCGTCAGTCTCCCGCACTCCGGAATCGAATCGATTTCTTTCTGGGCGATACTTTTTGTTTCGTTCATCGGCGGAATCTTCAGTGGGTTTCTCGGCGGGGGCGCCGGCTATATCCGGATGCCCGCGATGGTCTATCTGTTGGGAATCCCAACTCACATCGCGGTCGGTACGGATTTGTTCGAAATTATCATTTCGGCGAGCTACGGCACCATTCGCCACGCCATGAACGGAAACGTTGATATCGTAATTGCTTTGGTGATGCAAACCGGGGCGGCACTTGGGGCGCGGATCGGCGCTTACCTGACGCAATATTTTACCGGCCCGCTTCTTCGTCTCGCGTTTGCTCCACTTCCGCTCTTGGGCGCTATTGTCATTGCTCAGAGACTTCTCGGCCATCATCATTCGTAACCTCAAAGTTTATGAAAATTCTTGTTTGTAGCGACGGGTCCGAACGAGCAAGAAGAGCGCTCACTTCCGCAGCGATTGTCGCCAATGCTGTGAAAGCCGAGACGACCATTTTTGGGATTGCCGAAATGGAGCAAGATGAACCCAGGCTCCTCAAAGCGCTGCGCGAGGAGGCAAGCATATTTCGGGAACACGATGTTAAGCTGGAGATTGTCACCAAGTTCGGCGACCCGGTGGCAGAAATCATTCATCGCAGCCAGGAGACCGCTTATGACCTTGTGGTTATCGGAGCAGAACGCAGAGGCAGACAAGGTTTTTTCCTTCCGTCGACAAAGGCGTATTCGATCACTGAGGCGATCGCCCCGCCTGTGCTCGTGGTTCCTGTTTCGCGTCCGACCATCAAGCGAATCCTGATTTGCAGCGGCGGCGGCACCTATATTGAGAACGCGGTGAGATTTACGAGCAAGATCGCGAAAGATCTGGCCGCGGAGATTACGCTGCTGACCGTCACCCCCCAGCCTCCGGCGATGCATGCGACCATCTTCCGGCGGCAGGAAGATATGGTTGCCTTATTGAATTCGAATTCGGCACTAGCCCGGAACCTGCAGCATGAAAAAGAGATTATCGAGCGCGCAGGAGTACGGGCGGTCGTGCGGGTCCGCCACGGCATTGTCATCGATCAGATCCTCGCCGAGGTCGAGCAGTGCGATTACGATCTCGTGGTGTCCGGTTCCTGGCCCGTGCGCGATGCTTGGCGCAATTACGCGATCGGTAATGTCACCCGTGAAATTGTAAATCGAACTGATCGCCCGATCCTCGTTGTCCGCAGTGACATCAAGCCGGCGACGCTAACGCAGCGGCTGCGAAAAATCTTTAGAAAATTCGGTGGGAAACAAGATTACATGCCACGAATTTCCCCTGTTCATTCATGATTTTCTCCTTCAGAAAATCCGCCGCCACGATCCTTTTCTCGATTTGGCTGGCCTCTCTGTATCCGTGGCTGAGCGCGAAGGAGGCAGGCAATCTGATTGTGTACGACTTTATCCCGGATCTCGACCGCTTCCTGCGCATCGCTCCCGAAGAAAAGGAGAGCCGTGCGAAGCTCTTTTTAGAATTGATGATCCGGCCGCATCCGGAGATTTATAATCGGCCACAGATCTTCAGGACAGATATTCCGAGTTTGGAACAGTACTTGGACGGACTCAACGCCTACCTTCCCGCG
>JAFAKL010000171.1 GCA_019235445.1 Verrucomicrobiota bacterium
CCCCCGCGCGCGCAATTCACAATTCTCGCGCCCCGTTTCATCTTTGCGATGCGATCCGCGTTGATCAGGTGCCTGGTCTCCGCCGTTAAGGGCATATGCATCGTGACGAAATCGGATTGAGCGAGCAGTTGATCGAGATCCTCAAAAAGCTCGACTTGCAAAGATCGGGCGCGGCTGGGGGATAGGTAGGGATCGTAGGCTATTGCGCGCATTCCGAATGCGATTACGCGGCGAGCGATCTCCGTTCCGATTCGACCCATTCCGAATATTCCGATCGTTTTGCCGTGAAGTTCGACTCCCTCAAAACTTTTTCGGTCCCATTTTCCGGCCTTCACGCTCGCATGAGCCTGCGGGATATTGCGGGCGATTGAAACCAGGAGCGAAAAGGCGTGTTCGGCAGTGGACACCGTATTGCCACCCGGGGTGTTCATCACAATGACGCCTCGTCGGGTCGCTGCGTCCACGTCCACATTGTCGACCCCCACTCCAGCACGTCCGATTACTTTCAACTTTTTCGCCGCTTCGACGACATTTGCCGTAACTTTTGTCTGCGACCGAACAACGATCGCCGAATATTCGTCCGCAATGGAAATGAGGTCGCTTTCCTTTAACCCGGGCTTCACCTCGACGAGAAGCTGCCCTCCACTTTCCAGCGATTCGATCCCCTTCTGCGAGATCGGATCGGCTACCAGAACTTTGGGCTTATCCATGATTGAGCTTCGTCAGCAAATCCTTCACCAAAACGAACACTGGCAGAGAAGCGAAGCTTGAGAGCAATGAAGTGAGCGCCGCTTCTGGCGTCTCTTGCAATGCGGAATCACCCTGCGGTTCGCTGACCACGTCAGATTGTCTCTCCGACTCGTGGCGAGTTCCCGAGACTTCCATGCCATACCGAGCCAGGGCCATGAGCGGCCAATTATTCCGGTACATGTCGTATTTCAGATAAAAGACCCGCGGAAAACCGGTCCCGGTGATCAGGTTTTCGTTCCAGGATCCATCCGGGTTTTGGGATGAAACGAGATAGTGCACGCCGCGTTCCACGCTTGATCGGCGTACCGTCTGAAAGGCGCACAGGCCGAGCAAGGCCCATGCGCTCTGGGAAGGTGTGCTTATGCCCTTGCCCCGCAAGCTTGGATCATCATATGAGGCCACGGTTTCACCCCAACCACCATTTTCATTCTGGCAGGCCTCCAGCCAATCCCGACCAAGTTGGATCCAAGTTTCATCCATATCCAACCCAACCGCCCGTAAACCCCGCAGCACCTGAGAAGTCCCATAAATATAATTGACTCCCCAGCGGCCGTACCATGCGCCATCGGATTCCTGTTTTTCACGCAAAAATGTGATAGCTCGTTCGACTGCGGGATGGGTGGGACGAAACCCTAAATCGCCCAGAATCTCCAGCACACGTGCGGTGACGTCGCAGCAGCTGGGATCCAGGATTGCGTTGTGATCCGCAAAGGGAACATTTTCCAGGAGCGGGTTTTGCACGTCCTTATCGAAGGCAGCCCATCCGCCGTCTCTGTTTTGGAAGCTTAGGAGCCATCGCACCACTCGGTCATAAAGCAAAGGATCCTCGCGGTACCCGGCAGTGTGAAGAGCCAGCAAGACCATCGCGGTATCGTCTACATCCGGACAAAAAGGATTGTTGAATTCGAAACACCAGCCCGTCGGTTCCGGCTTTGGATTGTTCACTGCCCAATCTCCGGCTATTCGCACCTCTTGCGACAACAGCCATCGGACCGCTTTACGCGAAGCGAGATGGTGCTTGCCGATTCCTGAACGGGCAATCGAAACCAGAGTGATGGCAGTATCCCAGATCGGAGAAAAACAGGGCTGGATTCTAAAACCTTGCTCGTCTTCGACGAAAAGCTCTCGGAAGTCCGCGTCGGCTTTTTGATAAATCGGATGATCCGATCGATACCCTATGCAGCGCAAGGCGATCATCGAGTTCAGCATCGCCGGATAGATAGCGGCCAATCCGCTGCAACCGTCGCCGATCCGTTCTAACATCCATCGCTCTGCAATGTTCAAAGCCTTTTTGCGCAGTGGCAAAATCCCGTACTGCTCAAAGAGCTTCAGGCAACGGTCGATGAGAATGAAGAACTGCTTCAGCCCTGCCGCTTTGGGGTGAGGCACCTTGCTTGGATCGAGATAAAGTTCAGAAATCCCGCGCTCCGCAGGCAATACGCGCGTCGGTTTGTAATGATTGATGATTGCAAGCGGCACCACCATCGCCCTTGTCCAGGAGGAAACCGCGTAAAGGTTGACCGGCAGCCATCTGGGGAGCAGAAGAAATTCGACTGGGATCGTCGGCACAGAGTCCCATGGGATCTGGCCGAGCAAAGCCAGGTAAAGTCTGGCATAAGTGTTTGTCTTTTCAATGCCTCCGAGCCCGCGGATCTTCTCGCGGGCAAGAGCCAGGATCGGATCCTCCTTCGAAAATCCGGCCAGCGTCAACGCCAAGTACGCCTTGACGGACGCATTCACTTCCGAGGGACCCTCCGGATAGATGCTCCAGCCGCCGTCCGGCAACTGCCTGGACAGAATGTGGTCGATACATTTTTGCTGAAGCTCGAGATCAATCTCTCCCGACCAGTGCATGAACGTCACGTAGTCGGAACAAAGCGTCGAGTCGACGATCAACTCACCGATCCAATACCCTTCTGGATGTTGAAGACTGATTAAATGCTGCTGCGCCCTGCAAATGGCCTGTTCTAGGAGCGCGTGTGCTCCTGCATCGTCATTCACCATGTTCTCCCGTTGGACAATTCATTTTAGCCGGCGACAACCGCCTCCTGCTTCGGCTTGGTTGCAGCAGCCGAGATCCCATTGAACACGATCTTGGGATCCGGATGATTCTTTGGCCGCGGGCGCGGGCCAAAGTTGAACCAAATGTTCTTCCAGGTATCCCCTGGTTTACCTTGTAGACCAATGGTCGCGGAAGGTTCGTAACCACATTGGACCATGCAATTTTCGCATCGAGGGTCTCGGGCGACACCATCGACCACTCCATATTTACTCCAATCGACTTTCTCCTGCAGGTCTTTAAAGGTGGCGTAATGGCCGTCAGTCATAAAGTAACAGGGGGCTTTCCAGCCCTTGATGTTACGCGTCGGAATTGCCCATGCTGAACATGTTAAATCCCGAAGTCCCGCCACGAATTCCAAGTAGATCGGCGTTCCGAACAATGGATATTTCTTACCCCAGGCGGTCGCCCGCGCGAATTTTTCAATGGTGGCGCGGCGCGTCAGGAAAAAATTTGCCGGGTCCAACCCAAGGCGCTGGGCCATGTCTTTTTTAGCGGCATCATAGTCGTACCCGGGTGAAATGGTGTGACCATCGACACCAAAGGTCGCGAGGAAACCGAACAGATGCTCGATTTCTGCGACATCGGTTTCCCGATAAACTGTCGTGTTGGTGGCCACCTGGAACCCGAGAATCTTGGCCATGCGGATTGCAAGAACACACTCCTGAAACACGCCCTCCCGTTCCACGATTAGATCGTGCGTCTTCTCCAATCCATCCAAGTGCACATTCCAATACATCCACCCGCTCGGGGCAATGACCGCTTTGCCAGGATCTTTCGGTCCGCTTTTGATCCTTTCTATTTCGCTGGGCGTAAGCAATTTCTCCGCACCGAGCCGGTCCAACTGTGCCGAAACCGTCTCTGGTTGCCGAGCAAACGAGACCGCGAGGTAGTCCCGCATCTTTTTTCTCATCCACATGCCATTGGTGCAGACGTAAACGATCCGGTGCTGGGCTAGCAACCCGTTGACCAGTGCCTCGATTTGAGGATAAATCAGAGGCTCGCCCCCGCAGATGGAGACCATGGGAGCATCACACTCCATGGCCGCCTCCAGACAATCCGCCAGAGGCATGACATCTTTCATCGAAGTCGAATACTCTCGAATTCTACCGCATCCGGTGCAGGTCAGATTGCAGGTGTGCAAAGGTTCGAGTTGGAGGACTGTGGCAAACCTCGTCGACCCCTGCAGCTTATGCCGCAGAAGGTGACCGGCTATTTTCATCGTCAGCGCCAAAGGAAAACGCATATTTAAGATCAAATTGAGGGACGCAAGCTAACTGCACTGCGATATGATTCAAGAACAAGGTTAAAGGTCAACGGCATTAGACAGAGGCCGCCGAAACCCCGTGAATTCCATGCCGGCATAAAACCGCGACGGTACGCGGACACACCGTGGGCGTGTATGGACTCCCTGGACATATTCAATTCTGGTTAAGCGGCTACTGTGGGATCGCAGCAACCTGGTTAAGGCTATATCTCATCAAACAACTGCGATCGTTGCAAGTCTCGTAACGATTCACTCGGTTAATCCGTCTTTAAGGGTTGCGCAAGGATCGAAACGCATTTTTTCATTTCATCCCTTGTGCGAGGACGCGGGCTCTTGGCTAGGAGCCTGCCGTGATGAGTCGCAGACCTGGGAAAGACTAGTGCACTTGGTACAATAGAGAATTGCAGCCAAGAAATTTGAGGCTTTTGTTTAAGGCCATGGAATGGCTGTTCTGGGCTCTCCTTTCGGCATTTTTCGCCGGCGCAACTGCGATCCTCGCCAAAGTCGGAGTGGCGGCGGTCAACGCAAATCTCGCGACCGCAATTCGTACCACCGTGGTTCTCGTTTTCACCTGGACGATCGCCCTTGTGACGACCAGGAACAGTGAAATTTTTTCAATTGACAGGAGAGCTTGGATTTTCCTCGTTTTGTCCGGAGCAGCCACAGGACTTTCCTGGATCTGTTATTTCCGGGCACTTAAGCTCGGTGAGGTCTCGAAAGTCGCTCCGATCGATAAGCTGAGCGTCGTTGTTGCCATGGTGCTGGCGACCGCGCTCCTTGGGGAAAAGTTGAGTCTGCGTGGCGGAATTGGTGCCGGACTCATTGTTCTAGGCGCGATCATCCTGGCCTGGCACTAGTGCACTCCTGAAGCCCTGGGGCGCATCCAAGGTCTGTGAACCTCCGCACTACCCATAGAAAAGGCGATCTACGCGCTGACCATGCTATCCATATTCAGTATGCGACTAAGAAGAAAGCAAAAAGCAATAGACCCGTCACGCACCGTGATCGAAGTTCGGAATTCGCTTGATTGTTCCCCGAGTCCTGGGCCTTGATCTATGGACGCGGTTCAAACGCTGCCATTCGAGGTGGCCTGGAGCGATTTGATCCCATCGGTTCAGGCACATAATGGAGATCGTAAGCGAGTCCCCACGAGTGGTATGACAGACCCGGTTCAGGAATCTGAGAGCGCGTTTGAAGCAAAGCTGATCCGCCGAATCGCTGAAGGCGACCCTTCGGCGTTTGACGCCCTCTACAAGCGTTTCTCAGGATCGCTTTACTGCCTGGCCTACCGGATGATGAACGACGCCAAGGAGGCAGAGGACGTTTTACAGGAAGGATTCACCTACCTGTGGCGGAAAGCCGCAAGTTACGATCCGAATCGGAGCAGTCCGTTTGCCTGGGCGGTTATGATCACCCGGAACAAAGCCATTGACCGGCTGCGAGTTCGCCAACGACTGGAAAAAATCCGGGAAAAGGCCACCTCGGAGGAATCCTTTTTCCAGAACAAGGATGAAACATCGGCAAACGAACCGACTCTTCGCGAACGCAGTGCGATGGTCCGTTCTGCCCTTCAGGAGATTCCGCAAGAGCAGCGCCAGGCGCTGGAGCTTGCCTTTTTCGGCGGATTGACCCATGAGCAGATCGCCGAACGCCTGGAGACACCGCTGGGCACGATCAAAGCTCGAATTCGGCGCGGCCTGCTTCGATTGCGTGACTGCTTGAAGGAGGGGTTATGATCGACGAGTCCAAACAGGATTTGCTGATACAGTATCTGCTAAACGAGCTGGATTCGTCGACCGCCGAGAAAATTGGCGACGAACTCCAAGCCAACGCCGAGCTACGGGATTTTGTGCGGGAAACAGAGGACGCGCTTGCGTCGATGGCCTGTGGCTGGCCACCAATGAAAGCGCCTGCCGGGCTGCCACAGCGGATTCTTCAGCAGGAACGAAACCTCGCTAAAGGTCTTACCTCCAGGTCTCGGGCCAGGATCGTGCAGTTGGTTTTACCTTGGGCCTTAGCAGCGTGTCTGGCTGTGGTCTGCGTGGTTCTTGCCATGGAACGAACCAGTTTGGAGAAGAAAACGGAGCAAGTCAGCCAGGAACTCCTCTCTCTGCAACAAAAGAATTCCCGGTTCGAAGAGGAGTTGACGATGCTGCAGAAAAAAAATGCCCGGCTGGAGCAGGATTTCGCAACGCAGCAGAAGAAGAATGTACTTGCGGAGCTCAAGATCGCTACCCTGAAAGCTCAAGTCGCAGCGTATCGGTCCGCGTCTGCGGTCGTTGTCTGGGACAAAGACCAAGAGAGCGGGGTGCTGCAATTGGATCGATTGCCGCCGCCTGCAACCGGAAGGGACTACCAACTGTGGGTGATCGATCCAAAAATCGCGCAACCGGTCAGCGCAGGGGTTTTGTCGGTGCCAAATGCCGGACTGATCCGCACCAGTTTCCATCCGGTGAGTCCGATCGAATCCGCGGCTGCATTCGCAATCAGCCTCGAGAAAGCAGGCGGCGCTCCCAAGCCGGAAGGCCAGATTATTCTTGTCGGAAAGTAGAGGAGGCAACGTCTCGGCGTGTCGGCGTATCGGCCTTCGAGGGAACGTATGGCCGTGTCGCGGGGCCTTGCGCTGATCCGATTCCAACGAACGCCGACACGCCGTTACGCCGACCTGCCGACACGTTTTTCCTCACGTTTGTCACACAGAAAAGATTGTTCGTTGCTGTCTGCTCTGAAATATTGCCCGGCGCCTTATGAAATCAACAGCAACACAACTCGGCGTCCCTGAGATAGAGCGGACCTTTAGCTGGGTGGATGTTGTCGTCCTGCTCGGAGTCTTCGGGTTGCTATGGACAATCCTTCATTTCGGCCGGGGAATGGTGATCCACTTCGACGAAAATCAGTCGCCCGCCATCTCGACCGACATTCGAACCATCCCCTATTACGCGGGTCGCACGGTTTTGAGGATGTGGATTGCCTTCGTCTTCTCCCTGCTCTTCACCTTTGCCGTCGGATACGCCGCTGCGAAAAACCGCGTCGCGCGAGCCGTGATTTTGCCGGCCCTGGACATTCTGCAATCTGTCCCTGTGCTGGGATTTCTATCGATTACCGTCACCGGCTTTATGGCTCTGTTTCCCGGCAGTCTTCTGGGCGTCGAATGCGCGAGCATCTTTGCCATTTTCACCGGCCAAGTCTGGAATATGACCTTCGGGTTTTATCATTCGCTTGTCACCATACCGAAAGATCTCCAGGAGGCGGCGATTAACTTTCGCTTATCGCGTTGGCAGCGATTCGGAACGCTGGAGGTTCCTTCCTCGATGCATAGTCTGATCTGGAATTCAATGATGTCTTTTGGGGGTGGTTGGTTCTTTGTCGCGCAGAGCGAGGCGATTACCGTTCTAAACAAAAACATCAAGTTACCTGGGCTTGGGTCATACATGGCAACTGCGGTCGAAAAAGGGGACAACACCGCCGCCATCTGGGCGATCGTAGCGATGCTCGCGGTCATCATTGCTTCAGACCAGCTGATCTGGAGACCGCTCCTGGCTTGGGCCGACAAGTTCAAGATGGAACTGACCGAGTCCGGCGATGCGCCTCAGTCGTGGCTCTACACCTTCCTTCGGCGCGCCTACCTCTTTGACTGGGTCGAAGAAAAGATCTCACGACCACTCTCAGACGCTTTCATCAGACTAAAGAAAAGGTTTGGGAGCCTGGAAGTAATCACTGCACGTCCCACGAAGGCCGCGGGTCGATGGATTTCCCGACTGCTTCTTGGAGTCATTATACTTTGGCTTATCTATCAGATGATTCTCGGCGCGGTGGCGGCGATAGACTCTGTTTACAATCATGTCACCTGGCAGCAATTCTTTCGTCTTTGTTTTCTCGGATCGCTCACGATGGGACGAGTTGCCGTAATGACCATTCTGGCAACCTTGATTTGGACGCCAGTCGGCGTTTGGATTGCCGCTAAGCCCAGCGTTGCCCGGTTTGCCCAGCCGTTCGCCCAGATTGCCGCTTCGTTCCCGGTTAATATGACCTTTCCTTTCGTAGTCGGCTTTTTTGTCGCGACCCACATCAGTATTAACTGGGGCAGCATTCTCCTGATCGCCATGGGCACCCAGTGGTATATTCTGTTCAATGTGATCGCCGGAGCAATGGCCATTCCAAACGATCTCAAGGAAGCTGCCACCACGTACGGCTTACATGGCTGGTCGCGCTGGCGCACCTTGATTCTGCCCGCAATATTCCCGTTCTGGGTGACCGGCGCTTGCACCGCTGCTGGTGGGGCATGGAATGCTAGTATTGTCGCCGAACTCGCGACCTGGGGAAACACCACCCTGACAGCGGACGGTCTCGGAGCCTACATCGCGGAGGTTACGCAAAAGGGAGATACGCCCATGATCATCTGCAGCATTGCGGTCATGTGTATTTTTGTTGTAATTACGAATAAGCTGCTCTGGCGGAGACTTTACGACTACGCTGAAAAACGCTTCCATCTGGATTGAAAGAGATGCCAACTGTTCTCCCATCAAGCACTGCGGGGACCGCCCTCGACCAATCTGCGATTGCCGAACTCTGCCATGTCACGAAAACCTATGCCGTTGCTGGCGGCCGTGAACTCAAGGTCCTGGATCAGATCGACTTGGCTATTCATGAGGGTGAATTGCTGGCGCTGTTAGGGCAATCCGGGTCGGGAAAATCGACCTTACTGAGATGCCTCACAGGCCTCACTGTGCCCACCAGCGGCCGCGTATTAACTTATGGCAAGCTCCTGGAAGGGATTAATCCCTACGCTTCCATTGTTTTCCAGACTTTTGCCCTTTACCCATGGCTAACGGTCGAGCAAAACGTCGCCGTTGGGCTGATGTCGAAATCGCTTATTCGCGCCGACAAAGAGGCTGCGGTCGAGAAGGCCATCGATCTGATTGGATTGAACAATTACCACGATGCCTATCCACGGGAAATCTCGGGAGGGATGCGGCAACGCGTGGGGATAGCACGCGCCCTGGTGGCCGAGCCGAAGATCCTGTGCCTGGATGAAGCCTTCAGCGCTCTGGATGTTCTCACCGCTGAAAACCTTCGCAACGAAGTTGTGACCCTCTGGAAAGAGCAGGCCACGACTTTGAAAAGCATTTTCATGGTAACTCACAACATTGAGGAGGCAGTTGAAATGGCCACTCGCATCTGCGTCCTCTTTCCGCATCCTGGCCGTCTCGGCTTGGTCATGGAAAACAATCTGGCCTATCCGCGAAATCCCAACCACCCGGAGTTCCAGCGCCTGGTCAACGTGATTCACGAAACGATCACCATGCAGGCTCTGCCGGATCATCCGCCGGAGCCTGTCTCGGTCGCTGGCAAACCCGTTTCAAGGGCGCGGACCCGAATGGAGTCGATACCGACGGTTCCGGTAGGACGAATTCTTGGGTTGTTAAGTATCCTGCACGATAATCCGGATCTGGACAACATCTATGATATCGCGAACGAGATCGGCAAAGACTACGGCGAGACGATCTCGCTGGTCAAAGCGACTGAGATTCTGGAATTCGTCGAGACGCCGAAAGACGAAGTGCGCTTTACCGAACTCGGCAAGAAGTTTATCAATGCGGATAGTGACACCCGTAAGGTGATCTTCGCTGAACAAGTTAAGAAGCTTCGATTGTTTCACATCATTCTCGGGTACCTTGAGGTCCAGGAGGAAGTCGATGCCGAAACTGTGCTGAAAGATATTTCGACGGCTTTGCCTTATGAGAACGCTGATAACGTCCTCCATACCATGATCGCCTGGGGCAGGTACGCCGGGCTCATGGACTATGACGCGAATACCAAGATGCTGACCAGACCGGAAGCAGAGGAAGAGAAGGAGGAAGAGAAAAAAGAAGAAAGCGCGAAGTGAGTCGATGCTGGAGTTCAGTGCCAACGTGAAATCGGCCGGCAGGTGAAGCCATATTCTCCCTTGGCACAAAGACGACTCAAACGCGCATCCGATAAGTCCTGAACTCCTGCAACTCCTGATTCTGAGTTCTGCCTTTTAGCCGTCTTTCTCCGTTGCCAAGGGGCAGCGGCGCCGGGTGAACCAATAAACGCCGGCCATGTCGAGCAAGGGTTTCCACAAGAATTTTCGAACTCCATACTTTGATTTTCCGCCGCTCCTGGGGCGATGCCGTACCGGCACCTGGCGAATGGTAAATCCAGCGCTTTTGGCCAGGGCCGGGATAAACGAATAAAGCGTCCGGATCGGGATAAAAGATTCTATTACGCGTCGATGGAACGCTTTTAATCCACATCCGGTGTCAATTACGCCATCTCCCAGGATGCGGCTCCGGGCCGCGTTGGCTAACCTCGACATGGCTCTGCGAAGGAAAGAGTCGCGACGTTGTACGCGGATGCCGACGACCATGTCCACTTCGTTCAGAGGCGCGAGAACCTTGGGAATGTCTTGGGGATTATTCTGGCCGTCACCATCCAGGAGAATCACGATTTGGCCGCGGGCCCGTTTCATTCCGTGAAACAGGGCAGCCGCCTGACCGCAGTTCTGGGTCAGCGGAATCAACTTGCCCTGATCCCAATTTGCTAGCTGGCTGGCAACGATTTCCGCTGTCCGGTCCGAACTTCCGTC
>JAFAKL010000394.1 GCA_019235445.1 Verrucomicrobiota bacterium
GTGTTTGGTCCTGGGTTGCGATCTGGAGCGCCGAAGGCGAGAAACAGGGATAGCCTGGCGAAGCCAGGCCCAACCGTCCCTCCCAAATCGCAAACGACGACCACGAGGACGAGAACGATTTGGAGTCGAGGGGCTTCGTCCTTATAGTCGTCGTCGTTTTCGTTCTCCGCTGTGGCAAGGAGTCGCGCCACTCTCCGTGAGGCCCACCTCGCCTTGTGGGGTTCGCTGAAATCTGGTATCCACAAGGCAATCCATGGCAAAGAATCGTCTTGAAGCCTTCAGCGATGGCGTACTTGCGGTCTTGATCACCATCATGGTCCTGGACTTAAAAGTGCCGCATGGAGTCGAGCTCGACGCATTGAAGCCGCTGTTGCCCGTGTTCTTGAGTTACGTGTTGAGTTTTATCTACCTCGGCATTTACTGGAACAACCATCACCATCTGCTCCATTCCACTAAACGCGTCAGCGGTGGCATTCTTTGGGCGAACCTGCACCTGCTCTTCTGGCTCTCCCTCTTTCCCTTCACAACAGCTTGGATCGGCGAGAACCACGTCGCGCCAATGCCGACACTTCTCTATGGCGTGGTGCTTCTGATGGCCGCGATCGCCTATGTCATTCTGCAGCATGCGATCATTGCGCAACAAGGTGGTGACTCACTCCTGGCGACCGCCATTGGTTCTGATTGGAAAGGCAAGCTTTCGGTGGCGCTCTACTGCCTCGCGATTGCGCTTTCCTTTGTTAGTCCGTGGATGGCCAACGCAGTTTACGTCGTCGTCGCGCTCATCTGGCTCCTTCCGGACCCGCGAATCGAGCGCGCCCTAAAGAAGCACGAAGGATAACGTCCCACTTCGCCGCTGTGAAAAGGACGGTGGTCGTTCGCCCGCTGGATCTGCAAGTGAGTTCCAAGATGATGGGACGGGGGACGGTACTTCTTCTACATCCACTTACCGCGGTTTAGTGGTCCGCCAGCTTAAACGCCAGTTCTGTTTCCCATTTCGCTGAATCCGGCTCCTCTTTTGGGTCGGTGAGGTAGTTCTCGATACGCGCCCGCCAGCCCTCGCCGGAAGGACCTGCGGGCCACTTATCCCAGACGACGCCTTTTTTCTCTGCCCAAGCCAGCAGATCAGCGGTCGCCCGCATGAGACCGTCGTAGGGTCCGGTGTATATGAGCGTGGCATAGCGACCCGCTGGAATAGTGTCTGCGCTCAGGCGGCCATCACCTGTCACGACGGTCGCGACTGGAACGCCGACATCAATCTCCATCTTTGCCTCCATATCGATGATGCGATAGCGCCAGAGAGGTGCGCCAGCTGGTTTCAAGCCTTTGCTTGCCAACCAGCCATACACTTCCCCCCACAGCGGGGGCAGCACTGGTCCCATTTCTTGCACGGTGACCTTGGTTCGAATCCCGACATAGTGTTGCTCATTGCGATCTTCAATCTTTGGTTCAGTGATCATCTTGTCTCCTTTTCGAGTTGCGGCATCTCCAGGAATCGTTTGCTAACTCTTTTCCGCTAGTAGTTCCCTACCCTTCTGCCGCCCCGATCCAACGCTATGGGAACTTGAATTTCAGTGACATAAGAGTCGTCGTCCTGGCGCAACGGCTCTCCGCACTGCAGATAAATTTCGCGAATCGGTCCATGGACCTGGTATCCGTTCGCTTCGACCCATTTTAGAACCCTCTGGTAGCTTTGGGTCAGTGTGTTGTAGGCACCCTGATGGATCACGCTTGCCACTTTAACCATTGGCAGATCGGCGCATCTTATCGTTGACAGCCCCTGATATTTCTCGTCGACCGGAATGCAGGCTTCGGCGTCCACGTCCTGATCCTTGTGTTCGTCGTCATGCCAGATTGCGAAGCACGGACCTCTAGCTGTCGACCCTGGAAAATCGCGAAAAAGCGCGCCGAAAAGTTGGCCTACCTGATTGTAGGCAGGAATCGTCTTTCGGATTGATGCGAACCGTTGAGGTTCGGTATCTTTAAGAATGACCGCCTCTGTATTGGTGGTGCTCTCCTGGCGAATCAGCTGAAGAAGGGCCTCGACTCGTCCCAGGCACTCCTGTTCTTTGAGAAGCCGTTGCTGCTGTTCAGCCCGACGCAGCCGCAACATTCCACGGAGTTCTTCTGTGGAGAGATCAGCCTCGAGGACGTGCCCGATCTGGTCCAAGGAAAATCCGAGATCGCGCAACGCTAGAATCCGATGCAACTGGCGAAGCTGAACCACCGAGTAGTAACGATAGCCCGACACCTGGTCCACCTGCGTTGGCTTCAATAGGCCGACCTCGTCGTAATAACGCAGCGTTTTGACCGAGACCTGGCTCAATCTCGAAAAGTCTCCGATCTTCAGCATAGTTCTCTCGTACGCCCTCCAGCGACAGGAGAGTCAAGCGACAATTAGGATTATTTCATAAACAACTTTGGATCTCTCTCTTCCACAGTCCGGGGGCGCAACGTCGATCCGGTGATGGTTAGGCGCCGTATCATGATCGAAGCGAAATCGAATCAGGCACCTTGCTCCCCTGCAGAGACGCGATCTGAACCAGCCTGCCCTCGGAGGTAAGCAGGCTGATCCGGCTCGGACCGCTTTGCCAGCGGCCCATTTTGATCCCAACGCCGCTATACCAGTCACGGACTTGGTGCACTAGTCGCCGTTCGACTTCACCTTCACCCTTCAGCGTTCCACGTCCTCGTCCGCGTCGTCGTTCTCGTTCTCGCCGAAGCGTCCGCTTCGGTTTTTAACATTCATCTCGCATACCGTGGACCATGTCTGCTCACCAAATTCATCTCTGAACCGGCCTTGAAGCGTTTCTCCCTCCGACTGACTTCTCACAATCGCGAAGATCGTCGCTCCCGAACCGGACATCAGCGCGAACAGGCTCTCCGGCTGTTGATTCAGCCAATCCTTCACTAGCCGCAGGAAGAGATATTTCGGGAACACCGCCGGTTCGAGGTCGTTTCGGAACGTTCCCCATGCCGTCTCGATTTCTTGGCCGCGCTTGCATCCGGCCGCCAATCGGGTATATGCGCTGTAGGCGCCCGCAGTTGAAACCGCGAAGCGGGGCTTAAAGAGGGAAACCCACAACGCGTCGGGAAAGGCTCGAGGCTCGATCTGTTCGCCTCGCCCGGTGCACCAGGCAGAGCGGCCGCCGATGAAAAAGGCGACGTCAGAGCCCAGAATTGCCGCCAACTCCTCCAGCCGCCGCGTATCAAACGGGCAGCCGTGAAGGTCATTCAGCAATCGCAGAGTTGCGGCGGCATTTGAGCTGCCTCCTCCAAGCCCGGCGCCCACCGGGATTTTTTTTTCTAAATGGATCGCATACTGCGTATCGAGTGAGGCTGCCTGGTTAAAGACCTGCGCAGCTTGTATAATCAGGTTCGATCGATCGCCTTTGAGCTCAGGCAGGTTCGGGTAGAAGGACGACTGACTAGCGAGCTCAATTTCCACAGAATCGTATAGACCGATCGGCAGCATCCAAGTGGCCACTTCGTGGAACCCGTCGGGCCGCCGCCCGAGGATCTCCAGAGTCAGATTGATCTTGGCCGCACTAAGAATTTTCATGCATCCTCGCGCTGTGCAAAGCTCGGCTCCAGCAAAGAATAGAATAATAGTGCCATTGGATGTACCGACGGCGCAAGCCGCACGGAGACTCATCAAGGCCATCGGGGGCACCGTAGGTTTTTTCAAGATTGGCAGTCAACTTTTTACCTCCACGGGACCGTCTATCGTCGAAGAAGTGCGCGCCTCCGGCTCGAAGGTATTTTTGGATCTGAAATACCACGACATACCAAACACGGTCCGGCACGCTGTCCAATCAGCATCCGCATTGGGGGTCGAGATGCTTACGATCCATCTGTCCGGGGGGCGCGCGATGTGCGAAGCCGCTGTCGTTGGCCGTGGGATTTCGAATGTCTTGCTTCTCGGCGTCACGGTGTTGACCAGTCTGGACGACTTGTCTCTATCCGAAATTGGGTTTCGGAATTCGGTAGAGGATGCAGTATTGCTGCTCGCCGAGCTTGCCAGAAATGTGGGTATCACTGGTTTGGTGGCGAGCCCAAAAGAACTTGGCCTGTTGCGCCAGCGCTTTGGTTCAAGCTTCACGACGGTCATTCCCGGAATCCGGCCCGCCGGGTCAGATGCCGGCGACCAAAAACGGATTTTGACCCCGCGGCAGGCGGTCGAGGCCGGAGCAGACTATCTGGTAATTGGCCGGCCGATTACTGCATCGAGCGACCCGAAAGCAGCCGTGCAAAGGATTATCGACGAGTTGGAACAAGCACCCTCTTCCTTCTAATCTGTGAAATCTGCGGTTTACAGATTCAGATCAAAACGGATCTCGACATTTGTTTTTCCCCATTCCTCCACCATCTGCTCTGCAACCGGAAGAAACCCGGCGGATTGATAGATCGAGATTGCGCGATCCAATCCCCGCACGGTCCACAGGTAAACCACGTTGAATCCAACGGAGCGGCAGTAGCGAATGGACTCCTCTGCCAGCCATCGTCCCAAGCCTACTCCGCGCATCAAGCGATCAACAAACAACAGGCGAAGTTGGGCCTGGTTGTTCGGCCGTTCAAAGATGAAGATGGAACCAACGATCTCATCTTCTCTTTTGGCCAGCCACGCCCGTGAACGCCGCTTCTCTGGATTGAAAATGAATTCGATCGCGATCTGCGCGCAGTACGCCTCATGAATGTGATTAAACCCGTAATCCGCAAAATTCTGTACCCCATGGAGGTAAATGAGCCGGCCGAGATCTCCGGGCGCAAACTCGTGATGAATCGTAATGCCGGCAGCCTGGATCGCGCTGGGTAACGTCATTGGACAATTGAGCGAATCCGCCCAATAACTCAGGAAAGTAAGGAGACTCAGGCCACCGCTGTGCGAGTCGCACCAATGATACGAAAGGCGCCGGATTCCATCCGATCCAACGCAGCGAGGTTATTCGAGATCTTCGCTTCCTGGATCAGCCCTACCATGTAAAAATGCAGTTCCTGGGCCAGCAGTTTAGGATCCTGCCTCGGAATATCCCCTGAATCCATGGCATCACGGATCGTAGACTCAAGGTAACGGCACTTCCGCTCGCTGATTTGCTGAGCCATCCGCCGGATTGCTTCGTCTTGTGTGCTCAACTCGCTTCCCAACGAAACAAACGGGCATCCTAAAACGCGCCCGTTTTTTTCAAAGTGTTCGGTCTGGATCCGGCGAATATGGGCGAAATAGGCCTCCAGCCTTTCCAGCGGTGGAACCTGGATAGAAAAAATCCGATCCAAAGCCGGACGAATCTGATCCCACCGAAATTCGTACGCCGCTACCGTCAGCTCGGATTTGGAGCGGAAGAAATGATAAAAACTGCCCTTCTTTACTCTGGATTGCTCACAAATCTGGTCAACACCCACTGAGCCATAGCTCAGCCGCCAGATGAGTTCATGAGCAGTCTGCAGAAGGCGTAGCTTAGAATCGCAAAACCGCATCGAGAACCAAACGTACTGGACCGATCGGTCAAGCGCAACTCAGATTTTCGCATGAAAACTTTTCCTGGATAATTAATCATTCTCCCCGCACTGGTAAAGTGTATGATCGCTCGGTTCGTGCTCAGCACCTTGCTCGGATACTATCTCCTCGATTCGATCGCTAAGCTGCTCAATCTGCGGAGTCTGCAAACGCAGGTTCCCGGCGAATTTTTGGACGTTTACGACGCTAATCGCTATCGGAAATCACAGGAGTATACTCGATCGAACACCTGGTTCGAGCTGCTCGTCTCTACCGTCGAGCTCGTGGCACTGCTGGTGTTCTGGTTCCTCGGCGGCTTCGAAGAGTTGGATCGAATCATCCGCGGATTGAATTTACCACCCGTACCGAGCGGGCTGCTTTACCTGGGAATTCTATGTGCCGGCCGAGAAGCTCTCATGCTGCCGTTCGCGGTCTCTCACACCTTCGTCATCGAACAGCGTTACGGGTTCAACCGGACAACCGTCGCTACCTTTGTCGCAGATCGCCTGAAGGAATGGTCCCTTTCGGGCCTGCTGCTGGCCGGCTTCGCTTTTATTTTCCTGAGCCTGTTCGAAGCATTCGGCCCATCGGCGTGGCTGATCGGCTGGATTTGCACCGCAGCGTTGTCGGTCCTTCTGGTCTACCTCGCGCCGACCATCATCCTGCCACTCTTTTTTAAGTTGAGCCCTGTTCCCGATGGACCTCTGCGAGTCCAGGTAACGGAATTTGCTCTGCGCCAACGTTTCCCCATTCGAGAACTTCTGGTCATCGACGGCTCCCGGCGTTCCTCTAAAGCAAATGCGTTTTTCACCGGTTTTGGTTCGAACAAGCGAATCGCCTTGTATGACACATTAATCAGCAGCCACACTGTGCCGGAGCTCCTGGCCGTGCTGGCGCATGAGATCGGTCACTACAAGAAGCATCACATCATTCGACATCTTCTAGTCGGTCAGCTCAACATGTTTCTGCTCTTCCTGGGAGCATCCTTCTGCATTTCGAGTCCGAAACTCTTTGCCACCTTTGGTTTATCCAACCGGTCTTATTACGTTGGCATAGTGCTCTATCTAATTTTGATCCGGCCGCTGTCAGTGTTGTTCGGCGTGGTAGTGAACTACTGGAGCAGAAGAGATGAATTTGAAGCAGATCGTTTCGCTGCGGAAGCGCTAGGCGATCCAAATCCTTTAATCCAAGCGCTCAAACGGCTGAGCAGAGATAGCCTGTCGAACCTCACCCCTCACCCCTTGCTTGTCAGCTTACATTTCACGCATCCTCCCGTACTGGCCCGCGTCCGGGCGCTCAAAGCTGGGAGGAGGAGTCAGGAGTCAGAAGTCACAAGTCAGTAGTCCCCAGAACTAAGAATCGTCCTCGAACTCGTCCCGTCCTCGGCCTTTCCGCATACGCGGCGCTAAACACGCCTTGCCGTCCTGCGCGACGGGCGAACCTAACTAAGAGTCCCTCATCGTACGCCAGGAGGTAGACAAACCCCGAATGTATTGAGCACGCTCGAAGGCCCCCGGGTCAGGGCAGTTCTTCTGACTCATACTCCCCTTGAGCTCTTCAACCGAATCGTATTCGTGGGCTTCCATCCATTGTTCGACTTCCCGTTCAATGACCCGGATGTGGTCGATGCCGCATCGCAGCAAAATGGAGCACAGCATCGTCACATCCGCACCGGCCATGAGCATTTTGATAACGTCGGTCGCACGATGAATGCCACTGGTAGCAGCCAGATCGGCCTTGATCCAGCCGCGAAGAATAGCAATCCAACGCAAAGGCAGCCGCATCGCCATCGGTGTGCTTAGCAAAATGTTAGGTGAAACATGGAGCCCTTCCGGATCGATGTCCGGCTGGTAGAAACGATTGAAAAGGACCAGTCCGTTCGCTCCCGCCTGAACCAACGCCTTTGCCATATTTGCGAAGCTGCTGAAGAAGGGACTCAGCTTAACCGCGACCGGCAGCCCAACCTCCGACTTGACCTGCGAGAGGATCTCCACATACTTCCTTTCCACCTCCACGCCTGAGAGTTCGGGATCCGTCGGGATCCAGTAGATATTTAATTCCAGCGCGTCAGCGCCCGCTTGTTCGATCTGCTTCGCGTAGTCAATCCATCCACCGAGCGTCGAACCGTTCAGGCTGGCGACGATCGGGATTGCGACGGCCTCTTTCGCCGCGGCTATCTCGTTCAGATATGTTTCAGGACCGACCGCCAGATCGTTCAGCTCCGGAAAATAGGTGAGCGATTCGGCGAAGCTTTCGGTGCCGTGCGTCAAATGATAATGAAGCCGATGACTTTCCTGAGAAATGTGTTCCTCAAACAAAGAGTGAAGAACCAGCGCTGCCGCACCTGCATCCTCCATCCGTTTGATATTGTCAAGACTATCGCTCAGAGGCGAAGCGGAGGGCACCAATGGCGTCCGCAATTTCATTCCAAGGTAACTCGTTCGTAGATTCATGGGGCGACCTTCTCACTTTCTTTTGTGCCGTTCTTGGCGAGCCGCTGATACTGTTGCCAACGAGCATCCACGTTCTGCTGTGCTTGCTGAAATAGTCGTTTCGCATCTTCTGGCCGGCTCTGGCTGAGCATTCTGAAGCGATTCTCAAGATTCAAATAGTCCCCCACCGGCATCTTCGGCGGCGCCGAATCGATGTGGAGCGGGTTCTCTCCGCGCGCTGCCGATTCGGGATTGTAGCGGTAGAGCAACCATTGGCCCGATAAAACTGCGGCTTTCTGATTCTGCATCGCAGTGGTCATGTTGATACCGTGAGCAATACAGTGGCTGTAAGCGATAATCAGGGCCGGCCCGTCGTACGCTTCCGCTTCCAGGAACGACTTCAAGGTGTGTTCGTCTTTCGCTCCCATAGCCACGGATGCCACGTAGATGTTACCGTAAGTCATCGAGATCAAACCGAGATCCTTCTTCGGGACCCGCTTTCCCGCAGAGGCAAACTTTGCGATGGCGGCTAGCGGCGTCGCTTTGGAACATTGTCCACCGGTGTTTGAATACACCTCTGTATCCAACAGCAGAACCTTTACGTTGCATCCGCTTGCCAAGACATGGTCCAGACCGCCATAACCAATGTCGTATCCCCATCCGTCTCCTCCGATCACCCAGACGCTTTTTCGCACCAACGTATCCGCGAGGTGGAGCAATCGTCGGGCCTCGTCGGTCGCGAGCGTCGCCAGTCTATGCTTCAGCTCAGCGACCCGCTGCCGCTGTGAATATACTCCGGCTGCATCTTTCTGGTCCGCAGTTAAAATGGCCTGTACGAGATCCTCGCTGACCTGGCCTTTCAAATTGGGCAATAGTTCCTGAGCAAACTCTGCCTGTTTATCCAGAGAGGTCCGAAATCCCATCCCGAACTCTGCAGCGTCCTCGAACAAGGAGTTGGACCAGGCCGGACCCAATCCATCCGCTCCGGCGGCATAAGGCGTGGTTGGCAGATTACCGCCATAGATCGACGAACACCCGGTCGCGTTCGCAATGAGCAACCGATCTCCAAACAGTTGCGTCAGAAGCTTGATGTATGGCGTTTCACCGCAACCGGCACATGCGCCGGAAAACTCAAAGAGGGGCTCTGCGACTTGCATCTCCCGTACGTTGGAAAAAGAGAAATTTCGCCGCTCGCGGTCAGGGAGTGCGGCAAAGAAATCCCAGTTCTGCCGTTCTGCCTCGCGCAACTCGAGCTGGGGCTCCATGTTAATCGCTTTCCGCCGCGCCTCCGATTTATTTCGCACCGGGCAAACATCCACACAGATGCCGCATCCGGTGCAGTCCTCGACCGCCACCTGCAGCGTATAGTTCATCCCCTTCCACTCCGGCAACCTGGCTTCTCGTGATTTAAAAGAACAAGGTGCCGTCTTCAAAAAAGATAGCTCGTAGACTTTACTTCGAATGACTGCATGAGGACAAACCAGAACACATTTGCCGCACTGGATACAAATATCAGGTTCCCAGACTGGAACTTCCTGAGCCAGGTTCCGTTTCTCCCAACGGGATGTGCCAGTCGGGAACGTCCCATCGACCGGAAGTGCGCTCACGGGAAGTTGATCCCCTTGACCCGCGATGATCTTATGAAGGACTTCTCGCACGAATGCCGGCGATCCATTGACAGCGGGCTTCTCGATCGCCACACGCTCGGGAACGCTGCTTGGAATCTTGACCTCAAAAAGATGCGCGAGCGAGTGGTCGATCGCATTCAGATTCATCTGCACGATCTGTGCGCCTTTCTTTGCATAGGTCTTATGAATTGAATCTTTGATTGCCGCGATCGCCTCCTCCCTGGCAAGGACACCGGAAATAGCAAAGAAACAGGTCTGCATAATCGTGTTGATCCGGCCACCCATGCTGCACTCGCGAGCAACCTTGTTCGCATCAATGACAAAGAACCGCGGCCGCTTCTCCATCAACTGCTGCTGCGCAGCCGACGGCAAATGAGCAAAAACATCTTCAGGGCCGAGCGGTGTATTCAATAGAAACGTGCCGAGAGGGAGGAGCGGTTCCAGAACAGCGTATCGCTCGAGAAATCCCGGCTGATGACAACCGACAAAATTTGCCTGTGAAACCAGATAAGTCGAACGAATGGGTCTAGGCCCAAAACGCAAGTGTGAGATGGTAATCGCTCCAGCCTTTTTCGAATCGTACACGAAATAGGCCTGCGCATAATTGTCTGTCTTTTCTCCGATGATCTTAATCGATTCCTTGTTTGCACCAACTGTCCCATCCGATCCGAGCCCAAAGAAAACCGCCCTGAACACGTCCGGTTCTTCAACCGAAAAAGCTGGGTCGTATTCCAGACTTGTTCCCGTGACATCGTCATGGATCCCGATGGTGAAATGGTTCTTGGGCGATTTCTGCGCCAAGTTGTCAAAAACTGCTTTGACCATCGCCGGGGTAAATTCCTTTGAGGAAAGACCATAACGGCCGCCAACGATTTGCACGCCCGCACGGCTCGCTTCGTGAATAGCGTTGACACAGTCCAGATAGAGCGGTTCGCCGCCGCTGCCTGGCTCTTTCGTTCGGTCCAGCACTGCGATCGCACGGACCGACTCTGGAAGCGCATCCAAAAGCGCTGCCGCGTGAAAGGGACGAAATAGCCGCACTTTCAGGACGCCCACTTTTGCCCCGCTCCGATTCAGGTGATCAACCGTCTCATGGACTGCTTCGCAGCCGGAACCCATCAGCGCGATGACCCGATCCGCATTCTCTGCACCGTGATAGTCAAAGAGATGATACTGACGGCCTGTCAGTTCCGCAAAAGAATCCATTGCTCGCTGTACCATGGCCGGACAGGCGTTGTAGAACCGGTTCGATGTTTCACGTGCCTGAAAAAATACATCCGGGTTTTGCGCAGTTCCCCGAACCACGGGATGATCAGGAGACAATGCACGTGCCCGATGCTGACGGACGTGCTCCTCGCTGATCATGGCCCGAAGCGTCTCTTGCGCTAACGGTTCAATCTTGGCAATTTCATGCGAGGTGCGAAACCCATCGAAGCAGAACAAAAAGGGAATGCGTGACTCGAGTGTCGCTGCATGCGAAATCAAAGTGAAATCCTGGGCCTCCTGGACTGAAGCGGCACAAAGCAAGGCAAACCCCGTGGAGCGCGCGGCCATGACATCGCTGTGATCCCCGAAAATTGAGAGTGCATGCGTCGCAATCGATCGGGCTGCCACATGCAAAACAAAGGGCGTGAGCTCGCCTGCGATTTTGTACATGTTTGGAATCATGAGCAGAAGCCCCTGCGAAGCGGTGAACGTTGTGCTTAAAGCTCCAGTCTGCAGAGCCCCATGCACTGCACCCGCCGCGCCTCCTTCGCTTTGCATCTCAATCACTGCCGGCACGGTACCCCAGAGGTTTTTCACGCCGGCGCCGGCCCAAGCGTCTGCCCATTCCCCCATGGGAGACGCCGGCGTAATGGGGAACAGCGCAATGACTTCGTTCAGTTGAAATGCAATACGGGCAACGGCTTCGTTGCCATCGACAGTTTCAAAACCTATCATCTTCATCGAAACCTCTCTTTTGTCCTTCACAACGTGATCTCCGCTTTCATAACTCCTGCGAAAGGATCGGTCTGCCATCAAAGATCGTCGAACCGGCGAAATTAGCTCTGCGACCTATTGGCTCACTGATTATCCAAGAGCTTACGAATTATCCCTGAGCTCCGCTTCTCCGGCATTGTCAAGACCCAACCGGATTTTGAGGGAAGGGTTCTTGCCAGGCGTTTGCACGCGGGCAAGCAAACACGTGTAGGTGTTTAACGCCACGATTGTCGGCCTCACTAATCAGTACGCTGCCACTTCTTGTAGGCAAAGCGTCCCCGCTTTGCGC
>JAFAKL010000085.1 GCA_019235445.1 Verrucomicrobiota bacterium
GACACGTTTCATCCGGGGCTCGCGGAAAGTGAGCGAAACCGCCTCACGCGCCGTTGGCAAGGTGCGGTAGCATCGGTCAAGGCGTACGGACTTGCCTGATGAAACAGGGGCTCAGCGCAGTCCTAAACTCATCACAGGTCAGGTCAGGGAATGGGGGTCAGCCGTTGACTTATGACATTGCCGAGGCAGGAAAGCGGACCGCTGCTTTATAGCAGCTTGTGGATCTGGTTCGCTCGATTTCCTGTTCGGAAATCAGCCATGCATCCGAGAGTTATCGAGAAGGTCCGTGGGTTCCAGATTTCTAGAGTTCCCCTGTGGCCCAAAACCGCTAAGGTCCTTCACCAATGGCGAAAGTGTCAGCCAGGAAGCAGCAGGTCGACAATTTTCCCCAGCTTGCGTGGTAATGTACTGACCCGTGACAGTGTGAATCACCTGCTTCGTGAGATAGTGCAGTTGGCCATTCCGGCTTGCCCGAGCCTGGCGACCAAACGTGTAACTCCCCACCTCATTCGACACGGCACAGCCATGCACTTGCTCCAGTCTGGAGTGGACCTCACGGTGATCGCCTTATGGTTGGCGCATGAGGATGTCCAGACCACACATGTCTACCTGCAAGCAGATCTCGCGATGAAAGAAAAAGCGCTCAATAAGCTGGCTCCCCCTGAAACCAAAGTGGCCCGGTTCAAACCATGCGACGAAGTCTTGGCCTTCTTGGCGTCGCTCTAACGCTCTCGATTATGTCGGATCGGAAGCGTTAAAATCCGTTCCTCACCATCATTTGCTGAACCGATCCGACATGATCCACAATCCGACATGATCTGGTAAAAAACACACAGATCGCCGAATCAAGCCGAGACTGGTGACAATGAAAGCTCTAGGTGTTGTTCTAATGGCTCCGGCATTCGGTTGGGATTGATCACATAGTTGCCAAAGCGGTTGATGTGCTCGGTTCTATACGGGCTGAGTGTGCTCAGCGCCTCCATGTCGACCGTATGGCCTTCCTCGAGCAACTGCTGCAGAGCCTTGGTCATCGTTACCAGCGTGTGGAACGACAGCAGATTCGCTACCAGGTGATTGTATTTAATGAACTTAACTTACGCTGCTCATCGCGCACGTTCTCGGTGATCACGCCCTCGCCACCGAAGCACACCCACTGCACGAATTTGTTGAAGGCCTCGCTTTTGTTGGTGGCGGCCTGGATCACTTGCCGCAGCTCGAGGTCGGAGACGTATTGCAGCAAAAAGATGGTCCGCACCACGCGTCCCAGTTCGCGAAACGCGAAGTTCAACTTGTTTTTACGACTGTAGGTGGCGAGCCGGCGTAGAATCGTTGAGGGTCTGATTGTGCCGGCCTTGATCGACAGGGCCACTCTTAGCATATCGGTAGCATCGTTTCGATCAGATGCCACTCGGCTTGGGTATTAAACAGCGAATCGATGTGGAGATAACGATGCTCGCCAGGTGGGCGACACAGATTCAGTTCTTTCCAATGCCGAATTCGCGGCATCAATTGGATCCCAAGCAGATACGCCAGACCAAAAATGGCAGTGCTTTGACCTTGGGTGTCGGCGTGGATGGTATCGGGCCGGACATCGGATTTATTCCCTCGATAAAATCCAGGATGTAATGTCCCTCCCAGGCGCCGCAGGTCGAGAAGCGTGCGAACAGCGCGATGTAGGAGTCAGCTACGAGATCATACCCGATGCCGCCGTAACCGCCGTAGCGAATGTGGTATTCCGACATCAGGTTCTGCGGATACAGTTCCCACTTCGTACCATCCGCCGAGGCGGATTTGCCCGTGCCCCACACCCGTTGGAGGGGAAGCTGAGCATAGGCATTGATGGCCCTTGTGATAGTGGTGCCGAATCTTGCTCTCGTTTGCCACAAAGAGGAATCCACGTAGCGCGTGCAAGGCCTCGAGGCTTGTTGATCTGCGCGCCGATGCTCCACTGAAACGACTCGTCTAACAGGTAACGCAGGATGAAAATCGTTTTGTTTAGGCGGCCGTATTCTTGCAAGGCGCGCGTCAGTGCGTTTTGGCGGCGAAACGATTGGAGCTTGGCGATAAAGAGGGAAGCGGTAACCCAGCCCAGCTTGAGCGATCCCGCCACGCGCAGCATATCGTCCCAGTGGCCAAGGATCAAGCCGGGGCTTGAGGGTGCCCCGGACGAGCCAGCCAATATTCTGATAGCGAAATGCTGGTGTCGAACCGGTAGAGCTTTTGATCTCCTAAGTCGCGCAGGAGTTCTCATGCTCCGGCCTCAACAAATGCTGAACCGGATTTTAGAACGATCGCGTCGCAAGCTTTGGCACGGACCGATTCGTGTGGAGGGTGTCCACGTCATGATTCCATCGCCTCTGTTTCGGCGAGCTCACCCGTGTCTGTGCGTATCCTCCAAAAATTCGTCCTCAAGTCGCAAGATCCGCGTTTCCATGGAGATATTGAGTTGGAGTTGCTGATTCTTGTCTGTATCTGTGAAAGACCTGAATCAGTGTCTCTCTGTGAGGTATATCATCGATCGTCGAGTGAGCGGAAACCAAGACCAAAATCTAGTGCGCGTAGCCAGCCAGATCGATGGCGTCAATCGACAATTCCGCACGAATCGAAGTCCGGAATCGACAGGGCTCTACGCCGAAGAGAGAAAGCCGCATGGCGTCGAACAGTCAAATCCGTCCCCGAGTCGCGTGTGGGCTGATGTGCCCAAGCCCCACAGACGAAAGATGGAGTCGGTGCTGGCTGGCGGTTATGTTGGTTATCAGTGATTACGCATTGAGAATTTGATTAGGTGGAGTTACTACTGAGTATTATTGGGAATCGTTCACGACCGAGGTTTCACCGAACTTATGACTGATAAGCAGCTCGTTCTCGACACAGTTCACAAGCTCCCGGACGATACACCATTGGAAAAGATCTCGGAAGAAATCGAGTTTTTAATGGCCGTGCAGCAAGGTTTAAAAGCTCTAGACGAGGGGCGAGTGGTCTCGCATGAAGACGTAAAAGCTCGGGTCGCAAGTTGGGCGCATCGCGGACGAAAATAGAGTCTCCCTCGCGATCAGTGGTCAAGAGTCATCCGCCAGCTGCGGGATGCCTTTAGCTCCATGCCAGATTCGTAAGATCGCCACTAGGTCACCTTCTTCGTCGAATTTATAAATAACTCGATACGATTGAGAGATGATCTCTCGTATCTGCGGGTTACCGAACTCTGGAACGATGCGGCCGAGACGGGGAAAGACAGCGACGTTTTCCGCTTCCCGAATGATCTTGGAGCCTACTTTCTCAGCAGCAGGTGGATTATCCTTCGAGATAAACCGGCCAATTTCCTCCAAATCGGCAACAGCCGGCTCGGTCCAAATCAGGGTGGCCATTACTTCCTTTCAGCCGGCGGAGATCCTTTGGGCCATATCCGAGCAGCTTTCACGGGTCCAGCAAACAATTCAAAGCGTTGCAGGACAACCTTAATGTGCAGCTCTTTGTCGCTACCGACGAAGCGCGGGAATCAGAGAGCGCCAAAAAGTCGGGGGTCGGGCGATCCGAGTAGTCTTGAGAGATGGTTAAGACAGTCTCCTTCAAACGCTT
>JAFAKL010000361.1 GCA_019235445.1 Verrucomicrobiota bacterium
GTAGAGAGGTTCAAGCAAAAAAACCTCCGGAACCGTGGCACGCGAATTCAGCTTTTTCGCACGTCGGGCAATCACCACGGACTGATCGGCAATTCTCTCCAGGTTCGAGCTCAATTTCATCGTGGAGATTACATGCCGCATGTCCGAAGCCACAGGGTGGAATCTGATCATTGTTTCCACTCCCTCCTTGTCGATTTGCTTTTCCAGCACATCCACCTCTTCATCGTCGGCGATCGCCAGGTTGCAGAGAGCGCTATCCCTCTGTAATAGTCCCTGGATTGCATTCTCCAGCAACCGCTCCGCCAGACTCGACATCATCAGGGCGTCGTTCTTCATGCTATTGAGCGCAGCGTCGAAACTGGTAATGATGTGCCTACCGCGTTCCAGCATACCACGTTTGAATTAACCCCAGATAAGCAGATTTACCACAGCGGCTTACATTTTTTCAGGCAGCTCAATCCCAAGCAGGTTGAGACCGGTCCGCAAAAGGCGGGAAAAAATGTCGCAAAGCATCAACCGCGTCTCCCGCACCTCGGTTGCCGCGGAAAGCACTGGGCAGGATTCGTAGAATCCGTGAAATTGGGCAGACAGATCATATAAATAGCTCGCCAGGATGTTCGGCTTGAATCCGTCCAGCACGGCAGGCAACACCTCCGGGAATTGCAGAATCTTCTTTGCCAGGTCCAATTCCGCCTCTTCTCGCAAGGTCATTGAAGTCGTTGCTGAAACCGGAGCTGGCAGCTTCCGAAAGATCGAGCGGCACCGGACATACGCGTTCTGGAGGTAAGGCGCGGTGTTCCCATGCAACGATAACATCTTCTCCCAGGAGAAGATATAATCGGTCATCCGGTGCTGAGAGAGTTCCGAGTATTTGACTGCGCCGATCCCCACCATCCGGCTTACCGACAGGCGTTCCTGTTCGGATAGATCGGGATTTTTCTCGGCGACGATTGCCGTCGCGCGTTGGACCGCCTCCTCCAGCAAAGCCCGCAGAGGAACCGAATCTCCAGATCGGGTGCGCATGAGCCTTCGGTCTTCGCCCAGGATGCTTCCGAAAGCGATATGTTGCAGGTCGACTTCGTATCCCAAACGGTGGCCAAGGCTGAATAATTGCTGGAAATGGAGGTGTTGAGGTGCACCGACGACGTACCAGATGGCCTCTGCTCCCCAATGTTTCACGCGATATTCAATCGTTGCAGTATCGGTCGTAGCGTATCCATATCCGCCGTCGGATTTTCGGATGATAAATGGATCTTCACTCAATGCCCGGTCCCAGACGACTACCGCTCCGTCGCTGACCTCTGCGAGCCCGCGCTCCAGCAATTCCTGCACAACCCGCGGCAATTCCGGATTATAAAAGCTTTCGCCCAACTGGTAATCAAATCGGATTCCAAGAAGATCGTAGATTTTGGCAAATTCTTCGGTGGAAAGATCAACGCATTGTTGCCAGATGCGGCGATTCTCCTTCTCTCCTTGTTGGAGTTTCACCAGTTCCTGACGGCATCCTTCCAAAATGCCGAAATCTTTTTGCGCTGCTGCATCCGCTTCGCGATAGATGCGAACCAGTTCCGTCACTGGGTCCGAATTAAGGTTTTCCGACCTCAAAAAATGCTTCCAACCATAGATAACCTTCCCGAATTGGGTGCCCCAGTCCCCAATGTGATTGTCGGTGATTACGTTGTGTCCCAGGAACCGGGTGATGTTGGCCAAAGCGTCCCCAAGAACCGTCGATCGGATATGCCCGACATGCATTGGCTTAGCGATATTGGGTGAGCTGAAATCGATAACCACTGTTCTGGGCTTGTCCGTTCTTTCCACACCGATGCGTTCATCCAAAGCAAGTTGGTTGAGGCGACGAGAAATAAAATCCGGAGATAGCCTGAAATTAATGAATCCGGGACCAGCGACTTCAGCTGCACCGATGTCGCTCATCGATAGATGCGCCAGGATGAGTCCGGCCAGAGTTCTGGGGTTCTGTTTCAGCTTCTTGCCAAGCACCATCGCCGCATTGGTCTGGTAATCGCCGTGACGCGGATCGGCGGTCGGAGCTGTTTGCAGCGGTTCATCGCTCGCGAGGTCGCTCGCTCGAAGAGCATCCTGCAGACGCCCTTGCAAAATTTCTGCAACCGTCGCCATCCCCTAAGTAGCTTGGGGTCGGGCGGCCTTGTTGTCGAAGATACTCAGAATTTCTTCGGACGACTCTGCCTTTGCCAGCTGTTCGCGGACAGATTTGTCGTTCAGAAATTTGGCAATCGCGGCTAGCGTCCGGAGATGAACCTGAAACTGATCCTTGGGAACGACAAACAAGACGATAAATCGCACCGGAGAATTGTCGAGTGAATCGAATTCGATTCCCGCGGAGGATCGTCCAAACGCGGCGACTACCTCGCTCACACAGTTCGAAGAGGCATGCGGGATCGCAATCCCGAAGCCAATCCCGGTGCTCATTGTCTCTTCGCGCTGCCGCAAAGCGGCCAGAATGAGATCTCTGTCGGACGTTCGAACTCTGCCCTTATGGACCAAAAGATCGATCAACTCCACGATTGCTGCCCACCTTTCGGTTGCCCTCATCTCGGGGATGATTTGATCTACTGATAAAAGGGAGCCCAGTGTCATAGCTCTCGATCGAGAATGCCGCACCTTAGCAAGTCGCCGTCCTTTGACAAGAGTCTTTCACTTGAAAGATGCAAACGCTATTCATAAGGCGCTACACCAAATCTGCCGTTTCGATTCAATGTTAAAAGTCGATGCTGTTACCACAAACACCAAACCGTGAGTCTATTGCATGAAGATTTTAATGGCAACCAGTGAGTTCTCCCCACTCGGCTCGACCGGTGATCTGGGGGACCAGGTCCGGATTCTGGCGATCGAACTGAAAAAGCTTGGCCATGACGTCAGCGTCGTCATGCCTTTCTATCGATCCGTTCGCGAAGGTAAATATGCAACCCGCCCGACCAAAGACGAGTTCCAAGTCAATTTGGGAGGCAAACGAGCTTCCTCCGACGTACTCGAGACGACCAGTCCAGAAGGAATTCAGGTCTACCTGGTCCGCCGTGACGAGTACTTCGACCGGAGCGGCATCTATGGGGGAGACGGCCGGAATTACGACGATAACGCCGAACGATTTATCTTTTTCTCGAAAGCGGTCGTGGAACTCGCCGGCAGGATCTTGCCTTCTCCGGAGGTGATTCATTGTCATGACTGGACAACCGCGCTCACCCCCGTCTTCGCTCGAGATCGCCAAATGCCGATCCGTACCGTGCTAACCATCCACAACTTGGAGTATCAAGGGTCATTCTGGAGCTTCGATTTTGGACTCACCGGCTTGCCCGGCAGCTATTTCGGTCCGAAGGGCCTCGAATTCTATGGTCGGATGAACTTCCTGAAAAGTGGAATTCTCTACGCAGACGCCGTCACTCTGCCGGGCGAACCGGCACTTTTCGAGGCGTTCACCCCTCAGCACGGTTTCGGGCTCGATTCGGTCCTGCAGGAAAATCGTTTTCATCTTCACGGCATTCCGCATGGGGTCGATTACGCGCAAACAAACCCACCGTCCCAGGAACTTGTCGGCAGACCCCAGCAATCCGGAGCGACCAACGGGAAGTCGAGCTGCCGGCGAGCTCTCCTGGAGAAGCTTGAACTCGAGCAAAATCCGAACGGAATGGTTCTCTATTTGCCGATCGAATCGACAGATGAGGAGGCGTTCGGCTACCTGAAGCCGATTTTAGATCTTATTCTCACGGCCGACACATGCCTCGTGGTTACCGGGGAGGGGTCCGACGAGGATCTCGCTGCATTTATTGTCGCAGAAAGAAAATATCCCGCCCGTTTTGCCCATCTCCCAAATCCCGGCCCCACGCTGCCTGTACTCGGTCTGGCTGGCGCAGACGTGATTCTGCTTCCGTCCTCGCTTGGGTTCCATGGCGAAAATGCGATCGCGGCGATGCGTTACGGGACATTGCCGATCGTCAAAGCGCGTAAAGGTGTACATCAAATCGTCTCAGACTATGATCCTGCCAAAGAAAGTGGCTGCGGCTTCGTTTACAACGACCATTTTCCGATGGCGCTTTGGGACTCCATCCGGCGTGCTAACCAGCTTTATCGCCAACCGGAAGAATGGAAAAAGCTCATGCAACGTGCGGAAGCTCTCGATTTCTCCTGGACCCAATCAGCCAAGGCGTTCGTCAGGCTTTACGCCAACCTTTTGAGACACCAAGAAGCCGCTCAAGCTTGAACGGAGAAAATCCATCGGCTGTTCCGCAGAAGCCAGAAGTTACAGGAGTTCAGGAGTTACAGAATGGGACTGCAGCTTTCCGACTGAGGTGGATAGTTGACCCATCCACTTTCACTGGTTGAACGCCCCCTTCCCTGTCAAACGTTGCTAGTATCTGCACTGACTCCTGGCTCCTGGCTCCTGACTCCTGACTCCTGACTTCTGACTTCTGACTTCTGTCTCCCTAGCTCCTGTCTCCCTAACTCCTGTCTCCCTAACTCCTGTCTCCTGCCCGAAAAATGCTCCCCGAAATTGTTACCGCCATCCCGGGGCCCCGCTCGCGCGATCTTGCATCCGCCCTCTCGAAATACGAGAACCGTAATGTCACTTACCTGGCCTCGGATTTCCCTGTCTTTTGGGAGAAAGCGTGCGGAGCGAACGTCTGGGATGTTGACGGGAATCGGTTCCTGGATCTTACGGCCGGCTTCGCAGTGGCGGCTCACGGCCACACCCACCCTTCAATTCGCGCCGCAATCGTTGATCAATCCGCAAAATTGATCCACGCCATGGGAGATGTCCATCCGGCTGAGAACAAGCTCCTCCTCTGTCAGAAATTAAGCCAAATCACATTTGAACGGTGGGGACTCGGAATTGGGAGAACAACCCTCTGCAATTCCGGATTTGAGGCAGTCGAAGTGGCAATTAAAACCTCTCTCCTGCATAGCGGAAAGCCGGGCGTGATCGGGTTTACCGGCGGATATCACGGCTTGGGGTACGGAAGTTTGGAGGTGATCGGAATCCGTTGGTTTCGCGAACCGTTCCAGCAACACCTGCGCGATTTCGCCACTTTGATTCCCTATCCCAACTGTTATCGGTGTCCTTTTGGGAGAATGGAAGGATATCGGCTGGACGGCTCCCGGTTCCCGAATTGCGCAAGCTCTTGTTTGACCGCAATCGAGGATCAAATCGTTCAAATTGTTCGTCAAAGACCGATCGGATGCATCGTGGTCGAACCTTGCCTGGGGCGCGGTGGCGAAGTTGTTCCGCCTCTTGATTTCTTGCGCATGCTTCGCCAGGTCTGTGACACTTATAAGATCTTGCTTGTCTTTGACGAAATCTATACCGGGTTCAATCGCACCGGCGCGCTTTTTGCCAGCGATCAGTTCGGCGTGTATCCAGACCTTCTCTGTCTTGGAAAAGGATTAACGACTGGGTTCCCGATGGCTACCTGCACCGGGCGAGCGGAGATTATGGATGCCTGGCCGCGATCGGCGGGTGAGGCGCTGCATACCACCACGTTTCTGGGAAATCCGGTCGGCTGCGCCGTCGCGCTCGCTTCAATCGAACTTCATCTGGAGAGCGGCATCGGAAAACGCGTTCAAATGCTCGGAGGACGCTTTCGCGATCGACTCAAAGCGATGGCTCTACCTGTCATCGGGCATATCCGAGGACTGGGCCTGATGATCGGCGCAGAGATCGTGAAGAAGGATGGCTCTCCCGACCCCGATCTTGCCTCGCGGACGGTTTTGGCGGCGTTGCAGGACGGCCTGTTTTTGCTGGGAGGGGGACAGGATGGAAACGTATTGTCATTTACGCCGCCATTCTGTATCGAGGCCGAAGAAATCGATTACACCTGCGCTAAAATCTACGCGTATTTGCGTTTCGGATCGGTCTCGTAATCCAAAACCATTGAGTCTTGAGTATTCGGCTTAATAGTTTCTTCGATAAATTTGATGTAGATCGGGTCTTCCACGAACATCGCCATACGATCTTTGGAATCAAACTCGGCTGTAAAAAAGAAAGGCCACTCATTCTTCTCATCAATCCGACGGCCACACCGAACGTTCATCGCGACCGGGATTTTCAACAGCTGCATCCGGGTTTGCATCAGGAGGACTTCCACGCGCTCCGATGTAATCTCGGGCTTGAGCTTATACAATACGATGTGATGAATCATGTGCCCGTCTTCTTCTAGAAAGTCGTTCTGCAGTAAGCAAGGAATATCGATTGAATGCTCGTCTGGAGAAAAATAAGCAGCCAGAAGTGGCTCGACTCCTGGCAAGAAAGACTAGCATTCCTCGGCTGGGAGCGATTGGTCATCAGTCAACTCGCGAGCTCGCGCCGGGTCCGCCTCGAGATGTTTGACGTGACGATAGACGAATCGAACCTGCTCTTGAAGTGCTTTGGCGGCGAAGTTCGCGATCTCAACCATTCAACTGCAGATTGGGTTCGCAGCGTGATTCTGAAAAAGCCGATCTCCATCCGGGGACAATTGCGAATAGTCAATGACGAACCGACTCGAGGAGCAGTGCGCGATCTAAGCACGATTTACATTCCGGCCAACCTCGCCTTTGGAACAGGAGAACACGCCACAACTGCCGGATGCCTTCGGTTGCTAGCAGATATCGCCCCAAAAAAGCGCGATTGGGAATTCCTTGATGCGGGCACCGGGACTGGGATTCTGGCCATCGCGGCTTTGCGACTGGGAGCGAAAAGAGCTCTCGGATTCGATTTTGATGCCACCGCCATTCGGGTTGCCAAGACTAACGCTCATCTGAACAAGGCGAATGGCTTGAAACTGTTTCGTGCGGATGT
>JAFAKL010000541.1 GCA_019235445.1 Verrucomicrobiota bacterium
TCTGGAACAGGTCTTTGCTCAGATCGTAGAGCGAGGGCTTGCTGTTTGCCGCGGCACCTGAATCACTAGTTCCAAGGCCTCCCGCACAAGCGTGGAAGGTTTCGTCTGCCTGCTTTTGGCGGCGGCGCGGAGCCGCGTCTTCAGCTCTTTCTAGACCTTTATCGAGAGCGTGTCGGTCATGAGCAAAAGTAGTCGATATCTGTCACACAGCGACTACAATCTCGTTTCGGGCCAGCAACTGAACCTCAAGATTGCTTCCTCAAACGAAGAAAAGTTTTAGGTCAGTGATAGATTGAATTCGCAGGAAAGTGCTGAAATGCGCAGATCAATGCTCAAACTCTGGAACCTCGTAGCTCTTCTTTATCTCGCGATTCAAGCTATTTCGCCGCTTTGTGCCGAAGTTCCTCCGGGACCGAAGTGGCTTCAGACAGCCGTGTTTTATCAGGTCTATCCCCAAAGCTATTTTGACTCGAACGGCGACGGGATAGGTGATTTGCCTGGTATCACGGCGAAACTCGATTACATCCAGTCCATCGGCTGCAATGCGATTTGGATTAATCCGATTTATGAGTCACCGTTTGGCGATGCGGGTTATGATGTTGCCGATTTCTATAAGGTCGCTCCCCGCTACGGCACCAACGAAGATCTTAAAAACCTCTGTGCAGAGGCTCACAAACGTGGAATGCACCTCTGCCTTGACCTGGTGGCTGGTCACACCTCCATTGCTCATCCATGGTTTCAACAATCTGCTCTCGCCCAGCCTAATGGCTATTCGAACTGGTACATCTGGACGCCGGCGGGCGAAAGTGTTCCGGGTTCGCAGCCAGTTCCCGGCCAGCACAATCGTGCGGATCGGTATTTACCGAACTTCTTTCCGTTTCAACCAGCCCTGAATTACGGGTTTGCCCGGCCAGATCCGAAAGAGCCTTGGCAACTTCCGACCACCGATCCCGCCTGCATCGCAGTGCGCGAGGAGCTCAAAAGCGTGATGAAATTCTGGTTGGACTTGGGTGCCGATGGCTTTCGCGTGGATATGGCTTTCTCCCTGATCCGTAACGATCCAGGGAACGAAGCCATCAGTGCTCTCTGGCGCTACTATCGGTCCTGGCTCGACAAAGAGTATCCCGAAGCTGTCCTGATCTCCGAATGGAGCGACCCTGCTGTAGCTATACCTGCCGGCTTCCACCTCGATTGCATGATCCAAATCGGCCAGCCGGCATATGGACTACTGCTCGGTCCACTTTCGTGGCCTAATGGCTATTCTCGCGATCCCCATGCTTTTTTCGAGCGCGCAGGAGGTGGCGATATCAAGGGTTTCGTCGACAACTATCTCAGGAACTATACTGTGACGAAATCTCGCGGTTACATTTCGTTGCCGACAGCTAATCACGATATCCCGCGTCCGACCTGTGACCGGGGCGAACAAGAGGTACGGACCATTTTTGCGATGCTGTTGACGATGCCCGGAGTTCCTTTCATTTACTACGGCGACGAGATCGGAATGGAGTATGTTTATCCATCTCCTGACAAAGAAGGCGGTACCATCGGAACACTGCAGCGCTGCGGGTCGCGAACTCCGATGCAGTGGTCCAAGGAGAAGAACGCGGGATTTTCGACTGCACCCGCTGAGAAGCTTTATCTGCCGATCGATCCATCTCCGTCACGACCGGATGTCGCAACTGAGGAGAAAGATCCGGCCTCCATGCTGAACTTTACGCGTGCATTGTTGAAGTTGCGTCGCGACCATCCTGCACTGGCAAACACCGCAGATTTCCAACCGGTGTATGCGGAAACGAATCGGTACCCATTTGTTTACCTTCGCACGTGCGCAACAGAGCAGATTCTAGTATCCGTCAATCCGGCTGATCGGTCCTGTTCGGTCGCATTAAACGGGTTCAATGAGGCTACTCAGTTGCTGGTCCAAGGCGCCGTCCTGAAGGGTGGCCGCTTGGAAATGGAGCCTGTTTCGTTCGGCATTTTTACAGTCCATGCCAAGGAAGTCTTTTAGTCTCAATTCCACGGTTTACCGATGTCGGGCTCCTCTACTATGAACCGATTTATTAGAAAAATATGGGTACAAAGCCCCGCCGACAATTTGGGAAGAACTGACCGAAATGGCGAGGAAAATCCAGGAAGGCGAACGTGCCAATGGGAAACCAGATTTTCAGGGCTTTGTTTTCGAAGGAAAAGCCAGCGAGAGCCTGACCTGTAACGCGCTTGAATGGATTATAGCTACCGGGGTGGCTCTCATTGAGCCGGACAAAAAAGTCACTATCAATAACTCGAACGCGATCAAGGCGCTTGAAACTGCGAAAACCGTCTGCTTCCAAAGCTTCCCGCTCTCTACAACGACCCGGATGTACTCAAGCTATGTTCGAGGGCTTGACGCAGCGCATTGAAGGTTTCCGGGCTAAGCTCAGCTTTTTGCTCTTGGAGTGCGACGGCGGCACGCAACATGGCCTCCACTTCGCATAAGGAGCTCTCACCCTGTTGAGGGGTTAGCAAGAGGGGTCGAGTCTATACAGTTCCGCCTGTGACCGACGGTGTGAAAAACCGGATATCGACTGGTTTGAATTCCGGGAGAGCCAGGATGTCGCGCTGCACTTAAATCGTAGACTCCGCTCCCAGGCAATTGACAAGGGAAGAAGGCGGGGCAGGCGCAGTCTGCGCGAGGCGTGGTTCACCTATTTCCTCTTCAAAAGGCCAGTCGCGGCCGTTAGCATCAGCGGTAGCGCAATCACACTGAAAATGCGCATATAGCTAGCATAGGTCTCGTACAATATAGGTGTCGGCTGAATTATAGGTATCGGCTGAATCCTGCGGCCGGAGGGCACCCAATCGTTCCGTGCAAATACTTCAAAAAGTGGGATGTGAACCCGCAGCGCCACCCACATGCCGTCGCTCCACCGCCAAGAATCGGGCTTCCCCATTTCCTCTGTCCAGAACACCTTTGTCTTCGCAGCCCATTTTGAGGGATTTTGCATTCTTACGATGATCGCTTCTTCGTACTCACTCTTCGGCGCAAAGCTGGACGGATGTTGAACGCTTTGGCGATCGCTAAATAGTGCTATCGAACAAACAAGCGCGAGAGCCCACAACCAAAAAAGCCTCATAACCCGCACACCGTCTGCGACTGTGTAAAAAAGAATGGAGCGGCCCAGATACAGAAACAAACCGCTCAACCATTTTAACGGGCCGAGCCGCTCAAATCTAAAAAGCCTCTGTCTTTCCAAGTCCAGCCCTCTTTTGCGCAATGCTAGGTAAACGTCATCAGCTTCTTTATCCTTACCGCGTTCGCGAAGCC
>JAFAKL010000104.1 GCA_019235445.1 Verrucomicrobiota bacterium
GTTCAGTTATGGAATCCGTTATGTGCTTCTCACTTTTCCGGTTCACTTCATGATTTAAGTAATTCATAATCAGCACTTGGCGGATGGGGAGGGATTCGAACCCTCGGTACCTTGCGGTACACACGCTCTCCAGGCGTGCCCAATCGACCACTCTGGCACCCATCCAGGGGTGAGACTCTCCTGCGTCTCCGCGGCAGTTTCAACTTGTTTTCCGTCAGCCTCCAGAGGCGCGCCAAGTCAGTCAATAGCTGAGACGAATGAGAGATCTCAGGTCTGGTTGAGCGCCTGAACAATCGCATCCGATTCGGCCTTTAGTTCGCTTTGCCTCTCTTGGATTACTTCCAGTTTAAGTTGGTATCGGTGCAGCTGAATGGTCGCGTGATGAATATGGCCCTTGATTTCCATCAGCTGGGTTTGGCTTTCGCGAAGCGCCTGTTGCAGTTCGGTTTGGCGCCGGGTCAGATCCTCAGGGGTGCGGCCCTCAAAATAAAACCTTTTCGGAGACGAATTCCGAGCTGCTTGAATTGCCTTAGCCAACTTGGATGTAGCCGCTTGGAGAAACTGCAGGGACGGTCCGCGATACTCAGGAACGACCAGAGCGCTGCCGCAGTGGGCACAATTAACCTCCATGCCGGCTCCATCCATATCGATCGCGAGTTCTCCTCCGCAATTCGGGCACTCAAAGACAATATCTCGCTCCGTCACCTGGAACCCGGCCGTCTCAATCTGATCCGCGGACGGAACACTCTCCTGTCCGCTTAGACTTTCCTGCACGTTTAGATTTACATTCGTGTCGGTCATAGCCAATCCCCGGCCAGCAATTGCCAGCATGATAGCCGGACCGAGAAAAATCAAGGGACGGATCAGAGAACGCCGTGAGCGACAGGGTGACCCACCATCGATGAGTAAAGTTGCGCCATATTGACGCTGCGGCCTCTGAATGGCTACCGTACCCGGCTGTTTAACTGTCCAGCTTAGAACCAGTTACGAGGAAAGCCGCGTGTCTCGTGCTCTTGGCACGCAAGATGCCAACACCTATTGCTCGATCTATGCCTAAAATTCTTGGAATTGACCTTGGAACCACCAACTCCTGTATGGCCGTGATGGAAGGTGGGGAACCGGTTGTCATCGAAAACTCTGAAGGCGCACGCACAACACCTTCGGTTGTAGCTTTTGCGAAGAGCGGGGAACGTTTGATCGGGCAGGCTGCAAAGCGGCAGGCCGTCACTAACTCGCAGAATACTGTTTTCTCAATCAAACGGTTCATGGGCCGGAAATTCGAGGAAGTTCAGGATGAAGCGAAGCGCGTTCCGTACAAGATTGTCAAAGCTTCAAACGGGGATGCTCATGTCGAGGTGCAGGTGGGCGGAGAGCGGAAAAGCTTTTCGCCACCCGAAATTTCGGCAATGATTCTAGCCAAGCTCAAAGCGGACGCGGAAGCAAAGCTGGGGGAAAAGATTACGCAAGCTGTGATCACCGTGCCGGCTTATTTCAACGACTCTCAGAGAAATGCCACCAAAGATGCCGGGCGCATTGCCGGGTTAGAGGTGTTGCGGATCATTAATGAACCGACCGCGGCATCGCTGGCCTACGGCCTGGAAAAAAAGAAAGACGAAAAGATTGCCGTTTACGACTTGGGTGGCGGCACCTTCGATATCTCGGTGCTGGAAATCGGAGAAGGGGTTTTCGAAGTTAAAGCGACCAACGGCGACACGCACCTGGGAGGCGACGATTGGGACAACAGGATCATGGATTGGATCATCGCTGAGTTCCGCTCGGAGGCCGGCGTGGATGTGAGCAAACAGTCCGACGCGCTCCAAAGAATAAAGGAGGAAGCAGAAAAAGCAAAGATCGCCCTTTCGTCGTCGCAGGAGTATGAACTCAATCTCCCGTTCATTACGGCGGATGCCACGGGCCCAAAACATATTCAGAAGAAGCTGACTCGCGCCAAGCTGGAACAGCTGACCGACGATCTGTTTGAACGGACGGTGCGACCAGTCAAAGCGTGCCTGGGCGACGCAAAGCTTTCGGAAAGCCAGATCAACGAGCTTGTTCTGGTGGGGGGGATGACGCGTATGCCGAAGGTCATAGAAACGGCACGCAAATTGATCGGCAAAGAGCCGCATAAAGGGGTCAATCCCGATGAAGTGGTAGCGGTGGGCGCGGCCATTCAGGGGGGCGTGCTGCGCGGCGATGTCAAGGACGTGCTATTGCTCGACGTTACCCCTTTGACGCTGGCTATTGAGACCGCGGGCAACATCGCCACTCCGATGATCCCTCGTAACACCACGATTCCGACGCGAAAGCAGCAAATTTTCTCGACCTACAGCGATAATCAGCCCGGGGTCGAGATCAAGGTTCTACAAGGCGAACGGCCAATGGCGCGGGACAATAAGACACTAGGGACTTTCCACTTAGATGGGATCCCGCCTGCTCCGCGCGGAGTGCCGCAGGTTGAGGTCACTTTCGACATCGATGCCAACGGAATCTTGAACGTATCCGCGAAAGATCTCGGGACAGGAAAAGAACAGAAGATTTCGATTACCGGTAGCAGCGGCCTGACCAAGGATGAGGTTGAAAGGCTGCGCCAGGACGCCGAAGTCCATGCAGAAGAAGACCGGAAAACGCGGGAAGCGGCGGAGGTTCGGAACGCCGCGGATAACCTGGCCTACCAGTGCGAGAAGCAGTTGGCTGAGCTTGGCGAA
>JAFAKL010000158.1 GCA_019235445.1 Verrucomicrobiota bacterium
TCTGCGGTTACTGCGGAGACGCTTCGCCCGGCAAAAATCAGGGCGACGCCGACGGGCACGACCTGTTCTGTCAAAATGATCCAGAGCAAACTCGGCACGATTTCCACTTTTCCGATCTGGCTGAGTTGAGTTTCCAGAACGAGCGCCAGAACAAATCCTCCGGTCAAGGCGATCAAGGTGGCCGCAGGAATGGCTCCTATCCCGATTAACCCAATTTGCACAAACATGTTCTCGAACGCCACCGCGGAGGGGCGTACCAAGGTTTGGACCGTCGCCCCGATCAGTTCTGCGATGAGCCTGAAATACCCGATCTTGCTGCTGATCATTCTACAGCCCGCGAACAGGCGAGACTTTACTCCAATAACTCTCTTCGAGCCGTCTCAAGATTGGGAAAGGCGAGTAGCTCGTTGTGCAGTCCCATCATCTCAAAAGAGCCCTTGATTCGCTCGGACATCCCGACGATCGCTACCCGAGACTGATCGCGGTGTTTTCGCGCATAAAGAGTGACTACCGCCCAGACCGGGCTGTTAATGAACTCGGTTTCCGAAAGGTCCAGCAACAGTAGCCGGATACCTTCCCGGCTGTATTTCGAGAGCAGCGCCTGTACAGACGGCATCGAAAGAATATCCGCCGAACCGTTAAAACTGAGGATCCGGTCTCGACCTTCGATCTTTTCGCTGATCTTGAGCTGAGCCGTCCGCTTCATGGCCGCAGCATAATTTCCCCTTTTTTCCAACGCGAGCTTTTTTGCGAGAGCGACGTCCCCCCGAAACAGCTCAGTCAGGCGCTTTCCGGAGCCGGTGCAGCCATTGGCCCTGACGCCCGCAACGTTCAGTGCATCAATCGCCCGGTTTTCCATTGAATGTTCATCAACGATTGACCCTTGGGCATTCGGGCGATATCAATCGTTGGTCTTGTTATGGCGCAACGCATCGGCAAATGCACTAACTACTCAGGTTGCAAACTGGCTTACCGCAACGAAAAGATCACCGTGGTGACGAAGGAGTTCCGATGCCCGGAATGCGGATCGCCCCTCGAATCTCTGGGCCCAAAACGCTCCGTGTCTCCAACGCTCATCCTATCCATCGGGGTCGCAATCGTCCTGCTGCTGGCCGTCGGCGCCATCCTATGGGCAATCGGTAGTTCGCCGGGATCACGAGGCGGCGTTGTTCTGGAATCGCCGACACCTTCGCCGGTCCCGACTGAGGCCGCCACTCCGACGCCAACGCCGACGACGGCTCCTTCGCCCACCGAAACTCCAACACCTGCCCCTACCGCAGCGCCTTCGCCCACGCAGAGAGCGGAGGCTTCAGAAACCCCGATCGATTTCGATATTACTTTGCCTGAGATTGCAGAAGTGAAGCGCGAAGTCCTCAAGCGGATCGATCAGATGCCCAACATCTCTCAACAGACCAAAGACAAACTCTATGATGCTGTCGCCAAAGCACACGGCATGGGAAGATTGCTCACCGTTTCCTTCGACACGCTGCTGACCAAAATTTCTCCAGAACAGATCGCGTACATGAAAAGCCGATGGGAGCGCCCGCAAATCCAGCAACACCTCGAGGATCCTACCTTGGTCCTGGTGATTCTCGGCTACGCAGATAAGCAAGGAAATGACCAAAGAAACTTGCAGATTTCAAACGCTCGGGCAGAGGCGGTGATGGAGGCACTCCGAGATCAGCTCGGGGTCCAAAACGTGATGCACGTGATCGGCATGGGCGGATCGAATTTACTGGATCCTAACGAATTGGCAAAGAACCGGATTGTAGAGGTCTGGGGAGTACTACCGTAGACTGCGCGAATATGTGTACAGCGAAGTCTTCGACCTCAAGCCGAGCCGGGTTTTTCAAGTAGCTTTGGGCATGGGAAGAGCACTGGTCAGTTTGAGGTCGAAGACTTCGCCGTACACATACCCTGCAGAACCAGGCTAGCGCTTTTTCGCCGCGGCGTCATGTTTCTTGGCGATGACCTCATAGATGGCATCGTGAATCTCAAGGTTCTGGTTCCAGTCCGCCAGGACGAGGCTCCGGGATCGGAGCAACAAGAGATTGATCTGGCTGATTGCCTCATCGAAAATGCAGTCCAGGGCCGAGGAGGGCGCGTCACCCAAGTCCCGGCAAAAACTGTCAGGTCCGATTCCGGGAAATAACCGGATAACTAGCCCAATCGTCTCCCACCAGAGATCGGCAGGAAGAATTCGAGCTGCCGCTTGTGTAAGGTCATTCTCTCTGACCAGCCTGTGTGGGCCAAGCGACCCTGCCCAACGCGGGTCGCGTTCAACAATCGTCTGGAGCCTTTTGCCAACGGCTACCTGGGGCTTGTGTTCGTTGGCAACTTCTCGTGCCAGGCTCAACATTTCGTCCACCGCGATCGGCAGCGGATTCTCGTCGTCGACGAGGAGAATTCTGATCGCGAGCACCCCAATCGTGTACATATCGCAAGGCGAGGTGAGCAGCGGCAAAATTTCAAAACTCGCATTACCGACCGGCGCGCCAGCCAGCTCCTCAAGTGTGCTTTGAACCGGCTCCGATAAGAATTGTGGAAGGGTGCGGAATCGAGTCTCTCCCTTCGCCAGAGCATCGGACTCATCTGCCCGGCCGTATAAGTCCACCCGAGCGCCCGCGACCGGCAATCGCACATGGATCAAATCACTGGCAGTAGCATGCAATCGGTCGTCTGTCGCCAATGTCGCCTCAAGACTCGTCCCTTCTGGCGTGGGAGGAAAAATCTTCCGAATACGCACTGTCGCCGATCCTCTGAGCGGCAGGCTGCGCGTCTGCGGTCGGTAAATCGACGGACCGGGTACCTCTGGTGGGATGAAGTAACGGGAGTCGCTCCCAACGACCGAAATTGCCATCGCACAGTTGGATTCGGCAAGATCCACTTGGGCGCTCCAAAAGAGAGGCAGTCCGGTTCCTAGCTCGAAAAGCTGCAGGCGAAAACTTTCTGCCCCGAGCACTAGAAAGGGCAACTGCTGAAATCGGATGGCGGCTCGCGTTTCCTCAAGAGCCTGCAGGATCAAGTTCAGCTTTAAGTGAAAGACCTCGAGCAACCTCCCGGCTTTGCCCGCCCGTCCGCTGAAGAGATGTCCGCCTCGATACAGCATCTCCTCAGTATCCTGCAGCCTTGCATAAGCCGCACCGGGACGAAGAACCTCCTTACCAAACTGAAAACCGGACCAGGTTTTCCCGGAAAGTATATCTGCGAACTCGGTCAGTGCGAGTGGCGCCCACGGCCGCACCAACAATAGCCCTCCCCCTGGGTTGAATGGATAGAGACCCTTAAAATAGTCTGTGGCCTGCTTGATGCCGGTCGGCAAAGGCGCCCCGCCGGTAAGAGCCACGAATACCGGATTCTCCACTTCCGGTCCGTTCCACAAGTAGCGATGGAGCGACGATGCGTACGAGGGGAGACCAGCCAGTTTCAGGGCTTTCTCATCCTCGCAGAGCACGAACGCCCGTTGCGTCCCAGGCTCAACCGGACGGATAAGACTGCCCTCGTTCCCGTCAATCAGAACAGGCAGGGGGTGATGAACCTCCGCGCCAGTCTCAATGATCGTGCCTCGCTTGAGCATGCGGAGCATGGCGGCTCGCTCAGACCATCGGCGGTCCAGGATCGAATTCGTCAATGACTCGAGTTGAGCACTAAAGCTGAAGGCCATCCGGTCGACATTTTGGACCCAGATCTCTATCCATGCCTTGGAATGCCCCGATCGATCGCTGAGACAGCCTAGATAGATCGAAGCGTCCAGGGTTTCTCTCAACAGGATGAACGGCGGAGATCCAGCGGGACCTGTACCCACGAACAGGCAGATCGATAAGGGTGCTTCACGCCCCCCGGCCCAGAGGGAAACCGCACGAAAGCTCTCGAGCGGTTGGGTCTCGTCGAACTGCAAAGAGATCATTCCCGCCACCGTAACACCCCAGCCCTTGAACGTCACCTTTAGTCTGAGCCAGCAAAACCATGCTCTTTGGAGGAAAAATAGCCTTTCCTATAAAAAATAGAGGTTTGATAAACGATTTTGAGAGGCATCGGCAAGAAATTGAGCTAGAATCCCCGCAAAAGCTGATTTCACTGTGCCGGTTTGGGAGCGGCAGGCCACATCTGCATGATGAGGGGGCCAAGGCAAGTGCCTGGTGCTTTGTGCAACGCTTTTGAGGGTTGGTGACGCAAAAAAGCATTTGAGAAAGTTGCGAAGAGTCCGCAGAGCATGTTGGAAGGGGCGGAGACTAAAAGCAATTGACAACCAGTACATTTATTATATCGATTAGGAATATCATGCTAAAGGACTTTGCCACAATTACCGTTGATTCTCAAGATGCGTAGCCGGGTCATCATCAGTCCAGTGCTTTTCGTTCTCTTGCTGTGGTTTTCGTGGCCAGTAATGGCGCAGACCCCGAGTGGCTGGCAATTTGACTCGTTGACCTCCGCTCGCTCGGCGAGCACTTCCGATAGCCAGGAGATCTACGAAGTTCTCCTCAAGATGCTTGATCGCTGGAATGCCCACGATATCGAAGGTCATCTGGAGGTTTACTTGCATTCGCCTGATCTCTTGGTGGTGGTAGATTCCGAGCAATTTAATGGGTGGCAACAACTCCACGATTCCTACGTTAACGGGTATCCGGATCGTAATTCGATGGGCTACATCACTCCGGCGCGTATTCAGGTCAAACTCTTGAAGCCGGACTTGGCGCTTGCCCTGACCTGGTGGTCCATTTCGTTCCCCACCTCAAAGCAAAAGGTGGTGGGCAATACCACCATGAACCTTCAGAGATTCGCCGACGGATGGAAAATTGTTGCTGCGCATTCCAGCACCGCCGAGATGTAAGCCGCCTTCAGGTCTGACGGACTGTGGTGTCGGGTCGGGACTTTAGGGCCAGAAACTCCGACCGTCGGGGTTGGACATGCTCCTTGCCCAAAGAACAACGCCTAGCCCGAAACATCAGAAGCCACAGCGCTGGTGATGTTTTCGAGCTGTAGGCCACTTAGAACCGGCTTGGGAGAAACGGATTAGAAAGGGACGGAAACGTGGTGTCCACCAATTTCCAGGGTGGTCAATGATGCAGGCTAGCCCTTTCAGGTAGAGATTCGGAGGTTCTCTGATCGTTCAGGTGTCTTTTTCAGTCGCATAGCACTCTTCGAGCAAAAAAATCGCAGTGAACTCCTAGCTTAGCGCCGTCGCAGAATGGGCTGGCATCGTGCGCTAAGCTCGCCAGCGGCGATGAGTCAGCATCCTAAACGCTCACTAAACCACTAAACTCCCCTGCGGCGGGTGCGTCGGCATGGTAAACGCCGAACTCCCCTGCGGCGGGTGGGTCGGCATCGTGAACGCTAAGCTCCCCTGCGGCGGGTGGGTCGGCATCGTGAACGCTAAGCTCCCCTGCGGCGGGTGGGTCGGCATGGTGAACGCTAAGCTCTCCTGCGGAGGGTGGGTCGGCATCGTGAACGCCAAGCTCACCTGCGGAGGGTGGGTTGGCATGGTGAACGCCAAACTTTCCTGCGGAGGGTGCGTTGGCATTGTGAACGCTAAGCTCTCCTGCGGAGGGTGCGTTGGCATTGTGAACGTTAAGCTCCCCTGCGGCGGGTGGGTCGGCATCGTGAACGCTAAGCTCTCTTGCGGCGGATGGGTCGGCATCGTGAACGCTAGGCT
>JAFAKL010000485.1 GCA_019235445.1 Verrucomicrobiota bacterium
AAATGCTTGGTCTCGGCCCCCCCTTCGAAGAAAAGCTCAAATTCTTAATTCAAAACAAAAATTAGCCAAAATGAACTTGTTTGACCTGACCGGAGAAACTGCTGTAGTCCTGGGCGCCACTGGTGTATTGGGTGGCGCCATGGCGGAAGGCCTAGCTGCGGCTGGCGCTAAGGTAGCCGTGCTGGGCCGCAACGCAGAACGGGGTGAAGCGAGGGTTCGCTCGATTCAACAACAAGGAGGCACGGCCGGATTTTTTTTTGCCGATGCTTTGGATCAAAACTTGTTGAAAGCAACGCGCGAAGCTTTGTTGAAGCGCTTAGGCGCTCCCACCATTCTTGTGAACGCCGCAGGTGGTAACGACCCACGCGTGACCGTTACCCCCGAACACCCCTTTGAAGAGATCGACGTCGCCGACTGGCGGGACAATTTTGATCTGAATCTGGTCGGAGGGGCGCTGATCCCCTGCCAGGTGTTTGCCCCCACGATGAAAAACAATCGCAAAGGCAGCATTATCAACATCGCCAGCGTCTCCGCCCACCTGCCTCTTTCACGCGTCGCGGCCTATTCGGCCGCTAAGGCAGCGGTGCTCAATCTTACCCTGTTTCTTGCGCGAGAATGGGCTCCGTACAATGTCCGTGTTAATTCGATCACGCCCGGCTTTTTTCCCGGCGAGCAAAACCGCCGATTGCTCTTCAATGAGGATGGAACTCCCACACCCCGCGGACAGTTGATTTTTGGACATACGCCCCTGGCTCGTTTCGGAAATCCTGCTGAACTCGTCGGCGCGGCGGTCTTCCTCGCGAGCGGAAAAGCCAGCGGCTTTGTTACTGGCATTGACCTCCGGGTAGACGGCGGATTCCTATCCCAGACCATCTGACGACTCCTATACCGCTCCACCTTCCAGCCCGAAGTACGCCTTCGCGTTCTCGAAGCAGATGCCGCGGATCAAGTTCCCAAGAAGGCCGACGTCGTTCGGAATCTCGCCCCGTTCCACATCCGATCCAAGCAAATTGCAAAGCAGACGTCGGAAGTACTCATGACGAGGGTAAGACATAAAACTTCGCGAGTCGGTTAACATCCCTACAAATCGGCTGAGCAAGCCAACGCTCGCAAGCGCGTTAAGCTGCCATTCCATCCCCTCTTTCTGGTCCAGAAACCACCATCCGCTTCCAAACTGCAACTTCCCCGGAATCGAGCCATCCTGAAAATTACCGATCATCGTGGCCAAAACATAATTATGGGACGGATTGACATTATACAGGATCATTTTCGGCAGTTTCCCAGCCATTTCCAACTGGTCCAGGTACCTTCCCAGTGGTTCGGCTTGCGGCCAGTCGCCAATCGAGTCGTACCCGGTGTCGGGACCGCATTCGGCCAACCGCCGGCGGTTGGCACTACGCAACGCCCCCAAATGTAACTGCTTAGTCCAGCCTGAGTCGGCGTCCAACTCACCAAAAAAGCGCAACAAGAAACTGCGAAACTTCAGCGCCGCCGCCTCACTGGGCTTAACGCCCGAGCGGGTACGGGCATAGATCGCGCTCGCCTCCGCTTCATCGCAAGGCTCCGAATAGGTAAAAGGTACTCCGTGATCCGATAGCTTTGCCCCGAGGGATCCAAAAAAGCCGTGCCGAGCTCGCAGAGCATCGAGTAGGCCCGCCAATTCTGAAGCGCTGTGGCCGCTCGCCTTCTCCAGGCCTTCAACCCAGCTCTGGAAAGCGTCGCCCTGATCGATGGCGAATACCTTGTCCGGACGGAACGCCGGATAAACACGAGTGGAGAGGCCACTGGTCCGAATCGCCTGATGATGCGCGAGGTCGTCAGTCGGATCATCTGTTGTACAAATGACCGTGACCCGGAATTTCTGGAGAATCTGATGCACCGTGAGTTCCTGGAGTTGCTCGTTGGCCTGGGCCCACACCCGTGGCGCCGATTCTTCATTTAAAAGTTCCGTGATTCCGAAATAGCGCCGCAACTCCAGGTGGGTCCAATGGTAGAGCGGGTTGCGAAGCGTCGCCGGGACGGTGCGCGCGAAGGCCAGGAATTTCTCGTAATCGCTGGCCTCGCCCGTAATGAAGCGTTCGGGCACCCCGTTGGCGCGCATCGCTCTCCACTTGTAATGATCTCCGTAGCGGCCCTCGGCGAGCCAGATCTGGGTCAGGTTTTCGAACCGCCTATTTCTGGCGATATCAGCCGGCGGGATATGGCAATGATAATCGAAAATGGGCTGTGGTTGAGCGAACTCGAAATACAGCCTCTCGCTGGTGGGGGTCGAGAGCAGAAAGTTCTCGGGAAGAAACGATTTATCCATGGTTAGAGTCAAGTCAAGAGTTGAACTTAAATAAGGCGAAGAGACACTACGGTCAAGTGGTCAGGCCTTGCTTTCTTGCCTGGTATTAAGTATGGTAACTCCTCATGCCGATCCAGCCCGTCGCGCCGCGCCGCCTTTACTTGCAAATCGCCAATCAGGTCCGTTCGCTGATTGCCGCCGGAGAGTTTCCGCCCCGCAGTCGTCTTCCTGCCGAACGAGAACTGGCCAAGCGGTTCGGCGTCTCCCGTCCGACTCTGCGAGAAGCGCTGATTGCCTTGGAGGTGGAAGGCTACGTCGACGTGCGTCCCGGCTCGGGGATCGTTGTCACGACGCAGAAAGGCACGGCGCGGGACGGTTTTGGTGACGAAGGACCGCTAGAAATTTCGCGGGCTCGAATCCTCATTGAGGGAGAGATCGCAGCAGAAGCCGCCGGGATCATGAAACCGAAGGACATTGCAGCTCTCGAACAAATTCTTGGCGCGATGAAGGGTGAGACAGACGAGACGGCACGCGTGGAGGCCGATCGGCAGTTTCACCGGCACATCGCGGCGAAGCTGGCGAACAAGGTTCTCCTGCGGATGGTAATGGGATTGTTTGACCAGCGGGACACCGTTTTGGCTCGTCAGTTCGCGATCGATTTTGACAATGCAAAAACCTGGACCGCGGTTTTGGTCGAACACCGCAAGATAGTGTCAGCGTTGGCGGCGCGCGACCCAGAGCAAGCCCGCAAAGCGATGCGCGACCACCTGCGAAAGTCGCACAACCGATGGACTCAAGACATGGACGTCAACACTAGAACCGACTTTAGCGCCGGCCGGCGGCGAGTCTCCACCGATGGAGTTGCGCCGGTAAGTTAATTCGGGGAACCCTGAGCCTTTGATGCGCGACGCGAGTCGGGTAATTCGGTCTGGTACCAGCTCAATTTTAGCACATTCCGGCCTTACCATTTGACCCCTCGCCAAAAAAAAGGCAGTTTGCAATTAAGCTCCCAACCAAAGGCACCCATGTCCTTCCAAACCATCTCACGGACCAGCCCGGCTGGTTCTTACCTCACGAGCGAGCAGGTGCTCGAGGTGATTTACAAGGCTTGCCCCATCTCGGAATACCGCGGCAAAAAAGTGCTCCTGATCGTGCCGGACGCTACCCGGACTTGTCCCTTAGGAATGCTTTTCAAAGGCATCTTTGACCAGATTGGCGCTCAGGCGGCTGCGCTCGACGTCATGATTGCACTCGGCACCCATCAGCCGATGAGCGAGGAGGCGATCTGCCATCGGCTGGAAATTTCCATCGAGGAGCGTCAAGCAAAATATGGCGCGGTCCGGCTCTTTAATCACGAGTGGAATAATCCTGAGGCCTTGAAGCACATCGGCACCATTTCCGCCGGCGAGATCAAAAATCTGAGCGGCGGCTTGTTCGCGATGGACGTGCCCGTCAATGTCAACCGCCGGCTTTTTGAGTATGACCAGATCATCATCGCCGGTCCGGTTTTTCCGCACGAGGTGGTTGGTTTTTCCGGGGGTAACAAATATCTGTTTCCGGGAGTGAGCGGTCCCGAAGTGCTCAACTTCTTCCATTGGCTTGGAGCGGTGGTCACTAACCCTATGATCATCGGGAACAAGTATACCCCGGTGCGCAAAGTCGTGGATTATGCCGGCTCGATGGTCAGGGTGCCTAAACTCTGCTTCTGCATGGTGGTGGATCACGCGCAATTGGCAGGCCTTTTTGTCGGCTCACCGGAGAACGCCTGGGATCAAGCGAGCGACCTGTCCCGGATGCTCCACATCACGTATAAGGAGCATCCGTTCAACACCGTGCTCTCGTGCGCACCGCTGATGTACGATGAACTCTGGGTGGGCGGCAAATGCATGTACAAACTTGAGCCAGTTGTCGCGGACGAGGGCGAACTCATCATTTATGCGCCTCACATCCACGAGATCTCACTGACCCATGGCGCCCTGATCCGCAAAATAGGTTACCATTGCCGGGACTACTTCTTAAAGCAGTGGGACAAGTTCAAGGACGTTTCCTGGGGTGTGCTGGCCCACTCCACGCACGTTCGTGGCATTGGCACTTGTGAAGACGGAGTTGAACACTGTCGGATTCGAGTAACACTCGCGACGGGCATTCCGAGAGAGATTTGCGCGGAAATCAATCTGGGTTACCGCGATCCGGCAACGATTGATCCCAAAGACTTTGCGAACCGCGAAGCCGAAGGAGTGCTGCTGGTGCCGAAAGCTGGAGAAATGCTATATCACCTGCGCAAACGGCCCAATTGGGCGCGTGAAATGTGAAGATGGGGGTACCCACGTCTAGAGTACTGGCCGGAAGTAGGTGAAGGCGATGTGGAGGGCGGCATCCGGGCCCTGCTTTATGGAAGGATAAGAGTATTCGCGGTTGAGCTGCTCACGCGAATTGTTCGTCATGCAATAGCCGTCTCCGACCTCGAGGTTGCGGTTGTCGGCCCAGCGGCTGCGGAACAGCGCCAGCAGGGACCCATCCTGCAACTGCGAGACACTCATGTGGACGCAGCGGGTGCTGTCCGGGACCTGGTATTCCTGCCAAGTCTCCCCGCGATCACCGGAGATACGGACGGCGCTGGTATCGTAACTGCCGACCCATTTCTCGCCTGGGCGCGCGTTGCCATAAAAGATCGGCAGCAGAATGTCGCCGTTGTCCAGCACTGTCGGCGGATGCCGCACGAAAACGCCGGACGCGCCGAGCCGGTCAAACAATGTTTCGGTTGCTCCCCAGCTCCGCCCGTTGTCGGACGAGCTCAGCGCGCGTTCGATCATCATAACGAGCACGGGCGTCACGGCCGCGACATACATGTTGTC